>NZ_RZRQ01000083.1:0-20998 GCF_003997785.1 Mesorhizobium sp. M7D.F.Ca.US.004.01.2.1
CAGCCCCGACAGCGGGATGAGGATGATGAGGGTGAGGTAGGCAAGCGAGAAGCCGAGCGTCAATCCGAAACCCGGAATGACACTCGGCTGTCTGAACCGCCACCCAGCCTGCGCGGGTGCTGTGGTCGCGAATGTTGCGGTCATGGAGTTCAGGGGAGTCCCTCCCACTCAACCAAGCTTGCCTCCGCTATGGCGCGAAGAGGTCTGAGTGCGCAAGTTGGTTGAACGATCCCTCCCACTACGTCTATTCGCTCAGTGGAATTTCATCCTTCGTCGCCACTCGGGAATTCTGCGGTCGTGCAGCTACCACTTAGAGGGCGGACTTTGGATCAGGTCGGGTAAGCACCCTCCCCGAAATGATGAGGTCGCCTCATTTTTCAATCGGCTCATACTCCGCCGCTGGAACAAGTGCCTGCATATGCAGGTGCGATGTCTCAAGAAACGTCCTGCCGTGGACCTCACCATGCTCGATATGCAGCGCTCCGCTGTCGAATGTCAGCATGAAAGCCAACAGGCAGATGCAGCCGAAAGTAGAGCCATCCCCAACAGAATAGGTGTGATGAGTCTCAATAGCATCTCGTGCAATACCCTTGGGGGAGTTCTGCGTGGGGCCAAACCGGCGTAACAATAAGATGCTGGCCGGATATCGATCGGGGAGTAGAAGATATGGAGACCATTTCAAGAGAGCTGATGAAACTGGCCGAACACATCCGTCCTGCGCGCGAAGCGTTCGCAGAAGCGGATAAAAGGAGGATCGAAGCCGCTTTGGAGGCGGGGCGGCTTCTCTGCCAGGCCAAGAATGACTGCCCAAACCAGCAATGGCAGGCTTTCCTGACATTGGCTGATATCTATGAGCGACAGGCCCAAGAATTGATGCACCTGGCCCGCGCGGGATTGACGGCACACGTCGTTTCGCAAATCGGTGGCATCGATGCGGCACTGGCCTATCTGGTGAAGGCAAGATTGCCCGAGCCAGGCGAATGCCTGACTGTGGGACGGATAGGCTGGCCTGAAAAGAACACGCCCTTTGCCATCATCAAGCCCAACGCCGCCTATCCTGGTTACTACGACGTGGCGATTGCCGACATGTGGGCCAATCCCGCAACAGTTTTCTGTTCCACGAAGCCGCTAAAGGGGGGAAGTGTACGGCTTGCCGACGGGTCGTTCTTCGACAACCTCTGGCGTATCGTCGACAGGGAATTGGACGTACCGCATTCGCAGCGCGAATTCCAAATGATGCCTGCGGATCTGTTCTCCCAGGATGGAGCTTTCCTCTTCGCAAAACCAGCCACCGCTGCAGGTCGTGGTCCGAAGACAAACCGGGCGCCCAATTACGCGCTTTGATTTCGATGCCTGAGCCGCGCCTGACGGCAGGTCTCCATTGCGGCCACCGGAAATGAGGGTAGCTACAGCCAGAGCGGAGAGAGCGATGGAAAGTCACCGTGCTGGGGTCGGCGCGCTGTGCTTGGCCCTAATGATGATGTCGGAACACTCCATTGCGCAGTCCCAGTTGAGTCAAACAGAAGTCTATCAAGCCCAGGCAAGGCTATTCGAGAGTAATTTCCTGACACGCATTCCGGATGGCAGGATTGGTCAGCGGACATTGGACGCTTTAAGAGCCTGGCAACGACAAACGAAGCGGCCGCAGACCGGAGAATTGACGAAGAAGGAGTTCGATCAGTTGATGCGGTTTGATCCTGGCAAACACGCTTGGGAAGCGATCTCCGGATCAATAGACGGGACCTGGATCGCGGTTTGGGGACATAGTTCTGGGGTAGACGCAGCAAAAAAGGCTTTGGCTGGATGCCAGAAGAAGTCGTCTCGGCCCGACGATTGTTCGTACGTGTCCAATTCCGTCGATCGGAGCGGCCCAGGGTGGTCAGCTGCCGTCTTTTGCGAGCAGCGAGGTCTGTTTCGAAGGAAAGGTCAGATGTTCCTGCACAATGGCTTGAGCCGGAAAGCAGCCATAGACCAAGCGTTCGCCGCCGCATCAACCGCGAAGTTCCGCTCGTCTCAATGCACGCTCGTAAAGGCACTGGACGGAAACGGACGGCAGTGAATCCGTTCCAATAGCGTTTGCCAACGGGCGCCGAAGGCAACCGATCCTTCGCCGTCGTTTTGGCGAGGAGGTATCGCTCAGGTCTAATCCCGTGGGGAGGCTATCAACATTTAGAGTAGTCAAATGGCGCCGGCTGAGGTGTTCAGAACGCGGCGGGTCTCGGAAGAGGTAATGCCATCTCCGATTTCGCGCTCCAATTTCTTGATCGCCGCTGGCTTAATCGAACAAAATCATCATCAGAGTGGCGAGATCATGCGCATTGCGGTTGTTGGCTCAGGTTACGTCGGTCTCGTGTCTGGGGCATGCTTGGCTGACTTTGGTCACAAAGTCGTCTGCATCGACAAGACAGAGGCAAAAATCGTCGATCTTCAAGCTGGGAGAATGCCGATTTATGAGCCAGGTCTCGAAGACCTTGTCTGCAAGAATTCTGCGACGGGGCAGCTCGCCTTTAGCACCGAGCTTGGGCCAGCAGTCGCAGACGCGGATGTGGTGTTCATTGCTGTCGGGACGCCTTCGAGGCGAGGCGACGGTCATGCAGACCTTTCTTATATTTACGAGGCGGCGCGGGAAATCGCGGCTGCGGTTCGCGGTTTCACGGTGGTCTCTGTCAAATCCACGGTGCCAGTGGGGACCGGAGATGAAGTCGAACGGATTATTCGCAGCTGCAACCCGGCGGCAGATGTAGCAGTTGTGTCGAACCCGGAATTCCTTCGCGAAGGGGCAGCCATCGACGACTTCAAACGTCCCGACAGGATCGTTATCGGTCTACCGTCGGACGAACGCAGCCGCGAAGTGATGGCGGAAGTCTACCGGCCACTCTATCTCAACCAAGCGCCGATCATGTTTACCGGACGTCGCACGTCAGAACTGATAAAGTACGCGGCCAATGCCTTCCTGGCGCTCAAGATTACATTCATCAACGAGATTGCGGATCTTTGCGAGAACGTAGGTGCGAACGTGCAGGAGGTGGCGCGAGGCATCGGGCTCGACAACCGCATTGGTTCGAAATTCCTGCATGCAGGCCCCGGGTATGGGGGATCCTGTTTTCCGAAGGATACGCTGGCTCTCGTCAAGACGGCGCAAGATAGCGGCGCGCCGCTGCGGCTGGTCGAAACGACGGTCGCCGTGAACGACCAGCGAAAACGCACCATGGCCCGCAGGATCGTGCTCGCCTGCGGCGGCAATGTGCGAGCAAAAACGATAGCCGTACTGGGTCTCACATTCAAACCCAACACGGATGATGTCCGTGACGCGCCTTCCCTCTCGATCATCCAGGCTTTGATCGATTTTGGGGCGTCTGTTCGAGTGTATGACCCTGAGGGCATGGAACAGGCCAAGCTCATGCTTGGCGCCAGCGTCGACTATGCGAGAGGCGTATACGAATGCGCCAAGGGCGCCGATGCCTTGGTGATTGTCACCGAGTGGAACCAGTTTCGCGCTCTCGATTTTGAACGGCTGTCGCGCTGCATGTCGAAGCAGGTAGTAGTCGACCTTCGTAACATCTACAGGCGCGAAGAGGTCTGCAAGCATGGTTTTGAGTATGTGAATGTCGGCGAGGGCGTGGCAGCGGAGAGATCTGTTTTTGCCGCGGCCGCCGAATGAGGTATTTCATCACCGGAACCGCCGGATTTATCGGATTTCATCTGGCGCGCCGCCTACTGGATGAGGGTCACTCCGTGACCGGCTTCGACGGCATGACGCCGTACTACGATGTTGCCTTGAAGCAATCCCGAAATGCCTTGCTTCAGCGATACGACACCTTTCGCTTCCACATCGGACAGTTGGAAAACATGGACGCGCTCCGGCGGGCGGCAGAATCGGCCATGCCCGATGTGATTGTCCATCTGGCCGCGCAGGCCGGTGTGCGGTACTCGATCGACAATCCGCGAAGCTACACCGACAGCAACCTGGTCGGTTCTTTCAACGTCCTTGAACTTGCCCGTGACCTGAAGCCCAGACATCTGCTGCTTGCTTCCACCAGTTCGGTCTACGGCGCGAATGAAACGATCCCGTTCGTTGAGACTGACAAGGCCGATTGGCCACTAACTTTCTACGCGGCCACCAAGAAGGCGGCGGAGGCGATGTCACACTCGTATTCGCATCTTTTCCAGATTCCGACGACATCCTTCCGGTTCTTCACCGTGTATGGCCCCTGGGGCCGACCCGACATGGCGCTCTTCAAGTTCGTCGACGCCATCCAGAACGAGCGCCCAATTGAAGTCTATGGCGAAGGCTTGATGAAACGCGATTTCACCTATGTCGATGACCTTGTTGAAGCCATCGTTCGGCTCATCGGATGTGTGCCCGTGGCCGGTCGGCCGGTGTCTGGCCCAGGTGTCCTCGATACGCTGTCACCCGTGGCGCCCTGGCGTGTGGTCAATATAGGCGTCGGCCAGCCGGTGGAGCTGTTATCTTTCATCGAGACAATCGAGAATTGCCTTGGCAAACGTGCCATCCGGAAGATTTTGCCGATGCAATCAGGCGACATGCCGGCGACTTATGCTGATCCTCGTCTCCTGGAGACCCTTACAGGCTTTCGCCCCAAGACCAGCATCCAGGACGGGGTGGCTGCCTTCGTACGCTGGTATCTGCAAGAACGACCCTCATCGCGGCCGACAATCGCCGCCTGAGCATTCTTTCGTTCAAACGCGGCCAAACAAATAGCTGAAGCGGCAGACCCCTTTCCAAGCAAGCCAACGCCCCTGACCGTGGCACAGAGCGGGCCAGCATAGCCCTCTCAGGCCGACACCAGCTTGGCGTGTATCTTGGGCCTGGCGCCGCGCCAGGATGTCACCTCAATGGTTGCTCCGTCGCCGCAAAGCACGGCAAAACCGCTGTCGGTATGCGCTTGAACCTGGCCAGTCAGCCCTATGTAGCGCCCTCGCTCCGCAAACATGCGTGCCTTGTCGACGACGATTTTGCTGCCCTCGCCTACAGTGAAGGCGCCTGGATAGGGATCGCCGACAGCGCGGACAAAGCGAAGAATGGTCTCAGCCGGCTGCGTCCAGTCTATCGATCCGTCATCCGCCGAGCGCTTGGCGCAGTAGCTGGCGAGGGAGTCGTCCTGCGCAACGCCCACGCTGTTGTCGCGGGCGATCGCTGACACAACGAGGGGTGTCATTTCCCGCAGGGCCTGCTTGTGCTTTTCGTAAAGCGAACGCGCGGTCTCGTCCTGCGCCACGGCAAAAAGCTTCTGCAGGATAACCGGGCCACTGTCGACACCTTCATCGAGCCGAAAGAATGTCGATCCAGTCTCCTTTTCGTTCGCGATGATCGTCCAAGGGATCACCGCCCTGCCCCGAAAGCGCGGCAACGGCGCCGGATGGAAGCCTACCGACCCAAGGCGGGCGACCGAACGAAATTCGGTTCGGCAGATCTGCGACCAGCCGATCACCAGCGTCAAATCGGGGCGGCCTTGTTCGAGCCAGGCGACTGTATCAGGCGCGTTGATGTTCTTGGTCAGATGGACCGAAACGCCCGCAGCGTGCGCCGGACCCGATAAATCGACAAAATCGGAATGGCGTGTGGAGGCGTCGGCCGCAAGGGTGACAAGCAGCGACGGCGTCATACCCGCTTCGACGAGGGCGTCGAAAGCAACACGGGATCCTTCCACCGCACCGACAAAGGCTATGCGCATCAAATTCGAACTCCAGCTTAAGTGCCGCAAGCGACAGCGAGACGCGGACCTTTTCTATTGTTCGGTTCAATTCTACGCCCAAGTCCACCTTTAGAGGTAATCGATCGTCTTCGATGCATCCCAAATGTGCAGTTCTTCCGAGCGGCAAAAAGCTGGATAGTTAACGGATCGGGGCTGTGGGATTGGAACGGTCGATGGATGGCGTCGGCTTGGCACTTCTGGATCGTGATGCCGTTGCGGCTGAACATCCGCTCACCGACTCGCGCCGGCCGCACGTGTTGATCGTGCTGCCTGGACTGGGCGCCGGTGGCACCGAACATGTCGTCAATGTCCTCGCCAACCAGTGGGCCGCAAGAGGCTGGCTGGTAACCCTGGTTACATTCGAGGCACCGGGGCCCCCGCCCTACTACCATTTCGATCCTGCGGTCAGGATCGTGCGATTGGGATTGCCGCAGGTGAAAAGGTCCAGAACAAGGGCAATTGTTGCAGGCGTGCGTCGGATATTTCTTCTGCGTCGAACGCTCAAGATATTGGCTCCGGATGTGACCCTGAGCTTTCTTACGCGCACCAACGTGATGTCGCTGGCGGCAAGTCGAGGGCTCGGCCTCAACGTTGTGGTTTCGGAGCGCAACAATCCTGCTCTGCAGGACGTAGGCCCGATCTGGCGGTTTCTTCGGGCCAAGCTTTATCCATTCGCCTTCGGATTGGTCACCATGACCAACGGAGCGCTGAATTACTTCAGCCCTGCCATGCGCAGGCGAAGCTGGGTTATCCCCAACCCGGTCGATCTTCCCGCGGTCGATCTTCCCGCAAAAGGCAAACCGCGCCGGGGCGGCAACGTACTTGTCGCCGTCGGCAGGCTGGTCCCGCAGAAAGGTTTCGACCTTCTGCTAAAGGCATTCGCCAGTGTCCGCCGTGATTTCCCCGAATGGAAGTTGGTCATCTGGGGCGAGGGTCCCGATCGTGCCGAGCTGGAAGCCGAGCGGGATCGCCTGGGTCTGCACGGTTGCGTTGAAATGCCCGGGATAACCAGTCAGCCCGGCATCTGGGTGGAGACCGCCGACGCCTTTGTACTTTCGTCCCGCTACGAAGGTTGGGGGATTGTGCTGCTGGAGGCCATGGCAGCCAGCCTGCCCGTCATATCCTTCGATTGTCAGTGGGGCCCTCGGGAGATGGTCGAAGATGAGAAGGATGGACTTCTCGTCGAAGACGGGAATGTCGATGCGCTCGCGGCAGGCCTGCGGCGACTGCTTGGCGATGAAAATCTCCGCAAGAGGCTGGGCGCGGCCGCAGGGGTGAGTGCTGCAAGGTTCACACCTGAATATGTAATGCAGAACTGGGACCAAGTCATTCACGCTGCCCTGGCGGCGCGCGACAATGAAGAGCTCTTGCCATGCTGACCACCCATCCCATGCTGACCACCCATCGCGCTTTGCGCAAAATGGAAACACGCATCAAGATGACCTGGGCCGCCTCCGGGGCAGATGCGTTCCTGGTTTCCTATCCGAAGTCGGGGCGAACCTGGTTCAGGCATATCCTGGCGGATTACTTCAGTCGGACGGCTCACGACGGAAATGTCGATCTCTTCCGCATGTTCGGTGTTCTTCCAAACTTCGACCTTGATCCCGAACGTGGGATTCCTGCTTTCCGTTACGCGGAACAGCGCCCTCAGGTGCCGCTTATCCTCGTTTCGCACCTTGGCTACCGACAAATGCTGTTCTTGCACCGGCCGGTCATTTTCATGGTTCGCGATCCGCGCGACGTGGTCGTGTCGGCGTACTTCCACGCGACACGCCACAAGCATCGCTTCGAAGGCGATATGGATGCGTTCATCTACGATTATCATCAAGGCCTGCCGGCCCTTATCATGCATCTGAACAGCTGGGCGAAAGGCCTGACGCATCACCGGCATGAAGTTTTGAGCTATGAAGAACTGACCGACGACCCAGTCGGTACGTCCTCGCGTATTTTGAGATTTCTGGGGCATGCCCCATCTGTGCCAGACCTCGAGGGGGCTATCGAAGCTTCTCGTTTTGAAGCGATGCGCGAACATGAGGTGGCGGGGGGCCTGCCGGCGCATTCATATGATCGGGCGGATGCGGAAAGCCGTCGCATGCGTCGTGGCAAGGTCGGTGGCTTCGCCGACTATCTCAGTGACGCGCAAGCTGAACTGATCGAGCGGACCTGCTCCGAGTGGTTGACCCCGGCTGCCAAGGAGTTGCTTTGCCGCGGCGGAACCCACTTCTCGCGTTACAATTAAAGATCTGCCATCGCAGTTAAGCTCCGAGGGAGCATCGTGCGCGCATCATGCAAACACTTCTTTTGTTCTTGAAGCGGCGCGCAGACAGACTGCCGCGCGGGTGACAGACGCGATCGAAGGCAGATGCGTGGCCAGGCCCGGCGCGCCGTGAACTCCTTACCGCTAATGGGCTAGGCCATCAGTTGTAGCAGCGATCAGATCCTGACTGATTGAGGTTGCAACAGAGCCAAACTTGGTTGTGGCGGGCTCTTCTTTTCCGCCGATGATGGATGACGTCAGCAGCGATCTGGCGCGGATACGATCTGTATTGCTCCGCAAGTACGGGGAGTGGGTGAGTTTGGCAACCATTGCGATGACCAGAGGACTGACCAGACGTGCGATGGAGGCCCTCAAACGCAGGAGCGCTGGCCGCACGCGCCTGGCCAACATCGCACACCTTGTGACGGGCAATTTCCTCGGATCATTGCTTGGGCTTGTGGCCTTTGCGCTTTCGGCGCGAGCCCTTGGCGTGGCCAACTATGGCCAGCTTGCATTGATCATCGCGTTCACGCGGGTCGTCGAGCGCGTTGTCAGTTTCCAGTCGTGGCAGCCAATCATCAAATATGCGGCGGGCCTGAACGCGTCCTCGGACCGCGATGCCCTGCGCATGCTCATGAAATTTGGACTGCTTATCGATGTTGGCGCCGCCGTTTGCGCCTGGGTCATCGCCATGGGCGCAGCACTTCTCGTGGCGCCATTCTTCGGTTGGTCCGCGGAGATCGTGCAACTTCTTGTCCTGTATTCCAGCGTCCTGCTGTTCCAGATCTCAGGCGTTCCGGTCGCGGTGCAGCGCATGGCCGGCAACTTCCGCCTCCTCGCCTACGGGCAGCTGCTCAATGCGGTTCTGCGGGTATTGCTGTGCCTTCTCGGGGTGCTGCTCAAGGCTGATCTGGCCTATTTCACGCTGGTTTGGGCAGGAACGCAGATACTCGGGTCGCTGACACTTCTGACGTTGACTATGCGGGCGCTGCACAGGCAGGGCGTCCGCAATATCCTGCGCGCGCCTCTGGCCGGAATCACAAGCCGCTTTCCCGGCATCTGGAATTTCGCCTGGTCTTCAAACATTTCGCTTACATTGCGTGTGAGTGCGCAGGAACTCGATACGCTGCTGGTGGGATTGCTCGCCGACCCGGCTTCAGCGGGCTTGTACCAAATCGCCAAGCGCATAGGACGCGTCGGCCAGCAGGTCGGTCCCCAGGTGCAGAATGTCCTCTATCCTGATGTGGCCCGGCTTTGGGCGCAGGGAAGCGTTAGAAAATTCAAACGGGCGATCTTTCAAGCCGAAGCCATGCTGCTCGGCTTTGGCATCCTTTGCATATTGATTGTCGCCGCATTCGTTCGGCCGTTGCTCACCTGGACCGCAGGGCCTGATTTTCTCGGCGCGACCAACCTCGTGATCGTGCAGATGGTGGCGGTCGCGTTCGTGCTTTCGGGCTCTGCTGCCCGCTCCGCACTGCTGGCCATGGGCAAACAACGCGAGGTGTTGCGAATTGTTGTCGTTGCGACAGCCGCCTTCCACGTGACGGCACTTCTGCTCATCCCGCGGATCGGCGCAATGGGCGGCAACATCGCCCACATCGTGCTGGGCATATTGTGGACCGCAGGCTTGGCGTTTTCATTGAAACAAGCGTTGAAGACCACCCAGTCCGACAGGCAGACACGGCCAGTGGACTGCCTCGATCAGGCAAGTATTTCCCCTTCAAAGGCAATTTAGATGACCCTTGCACCCCAAGCTCTAGCCACCGTGCCCATAGCGTCGCGACGCCCCGGTCCCTCATCGCCGTCCCTTACTCATCTGCAGCGGCTCGAGGCTGAATCGATCCATATCATTCGAGAAGTCGCAGCCGAATTGCGTAACCCTGTGATGTTGTATTCCGTGGGCAAGGACTCGGCGGTGATGTTGCATCTCGCGATGAAGGCCTTCCATCCATCGCCACTGCCGTTTCCCCTGCTCCACATCGATACCACCTGGAAGTTCAAGGAAATGATCCGCTTCCGCGATGAAACCGTTGCGCGGCTTGGTTTGAATCTTCTGGTGCGCCGCAACGAAACTGGTCTTGCCGAGGGCATCACACCGTTTACGCACAGCTCATCGATCTACACGCAGATCATGAAGACGGAGGCGTTGAAATCGGCACTATCCTCGTTCGGCTTCGATGCCGCTTTTGGCGGGGCGCGGCGAGATGAAGAAAAAAGCCGCGCGAAAGAACGGGTGTTTTCGCTTCGCAGCGAGAACCATGGCTGGGATCCGAAGAACCAGCGTCCGGAGTTGTGGAACCTCTATAATGGCCGGCTGAGGCCCGGAGAATCCGTTCGCGTCTTCCCGCTCTCGAATTGGACCGAAACCGATATCTGGCAATACATCATGAGGGAGCAAATCCCCATTGTGTCGCTCTACTTTGCCGCAAAGCGCCCAGTGGTGGAGCGCGGCGGACAGTGGATCATGGTGGATGACGATCGTCTGCCGCTACGCTCGGGTGAAGTGCCCGAAATGCGTTCGGTCCGCTTCCGCACCCTTGGTTGCTATCCACTGACCGCGGCCACCGAGAGCACGGCTGCAACTCTTCCCGAAGTGCTCCAGGAAATGCTTGCCACTCGGACTTCCGAGCGATCGGGCCGCCTGATTGATCATGACGAGGCGGCGTCAATGGAAAAGAAAAAGCGTGAGGGGTACTTCTGATGCTGGGTTTTGCTCAAACCGCGGACCTCGAAGCTTCCTTGGAGCGCGAGACCACTTCGCAGTACCTTAATGCCCATGAGCGGAAAAGCCTGTTGCGGTTTCTCACCTGTGGCAGCGTGGACGACGGCAAGTCGACACTGATCGGCAGGTTGCTTTACGACACCCAGTTGCTGATGGAAGATCAACTTGCGGCCCTTGCGGCCGATTCACGGCGACACGGCACGACTGGCGACGATCTCGACTTCGCGCTTCTGGTTGACGGCCTCGCCAGTGAGCGCGAGCAAGGCATTACAATCGATGTGGCCTATCGCTTCTTCGCCACCGAGCAGCGCAAGTTCATCGTCGCCGACACGCCCGGCCATGAGCAATACACCCGCAATATGGCCACCGGCGCATCCAACGCCGACCTCGCGGTCATCCTTGTCGATGCACGGCAGGGCATCCTCACTCAGACCCGCCGGCATTCCTTCATCGTTTCCCTGCTCGGAATCCGGCATGTCGTTCTCGCGATCAACAAGATCGACCTGATTGGCTATTCGCAAGCCGTGTTCGATCAGATCGAGGCGTCCTATCGAAGTTTTGCGGAACCGCTCGGCTTCGTTTCGTTACAGGCCATTCCCTTGTCTGCCCGTTATGGCGACAATGTCCGTTCCAGAAGCGCGAAACTCCCCTGGTATCAAGGCCCGACACTCATCGAGTATCTGGAGTCTATCGAGGTGGAGAGTGACCGCCGTGCGGCCCCCTTCCGCATGCCGGTACAATGGGTCAATCGTCCCAATCTCGACTTTCGCGGATTTGCCGGCACAATCGTAGCCGGGGTGGTGAGACCGGGCGACCGCGTGGCGGTGGCGCGCTCAGGCGTCACAACCTTGGTGAAGCGAATTGTCACCGCTGATGGAGACTTGCCCGAAGCCGGGGCCGGCGAGGCGATCACGCTGACGCTCGAAGACGAGATTGACGTCTCCCGCGGCGATGTTCTGGCAGCCGCAGCCGAGCGACCGGAAGTCTCCGATCAGTTTGCGGCGCATGTGCTCTGGATGCATGACGAGCCATTGATCCCCGGTCGTCCCTATCTGATCAAGCTTGCCACCAGCGTCGTCGGCGCAAGCATCACCCACATAAAACACAGGCTGGATATCAATAATTTTGCAAAGCTCGCCACAAAAACTCTCGAAAAGAATGAGGTTGGCTTCATCAACCTGATGACACAGGCGCCTCTTGCTTTCGATCCCTACTCCCGGGTGCATGAAACCGGTGCGTTCATCATCATCGACCGAATGACCAATCACACGGTTGGTGCCGGAATGATCGACTTCAGTCTGCGCAGGGCAAGCAACATTCATTGGCAAGCGCTGGACGTGGACATGAACGCGCGAGCGATCGCCAAAGGCCAAAAGCCGGTGGTGCTGTGGTTCACAGGCCTCTCAGGTGCCGGTAAGTCGACGATCGCAAATCTCGTGGAGAAGCGCCTTCACGCAATCGGCAAGCACACATACCTTCTGGATGGCGATAATGTCCGCCACGGCCTGAACAGGGACCTCGGCTTTACTGACGCTGATCGCGTCGAGAACATTCGTCGTGTGGCTGAAGCCGCCAGGCTGATGGTCGATGCGGGGTTGATTGCGCTGGCTTCCTTCATTTCACCATTCCGGGCGGAACGCCGGATGGCGCGCGACCTCTTTGCCGAGGGGCAGTTTATCGAAATCTTTATCGATACGCCGCTGGAGGTGGCAGAAGGTCGTGACCCGAAGGGGCTGTATCAACGCGCCCGAAACGGACTGATCCAGAATTTCACTGGCATTGGCAGTCCCTATGAGCGTCCCGAGGCTGCTCATGTCACGATCACTCCAGATTTGAGCGCCGAGGAGGCTGCGGAACTGATCGTCAGCTATCTCGACCGCGGCAGCTATCTTGGAAGCGCAACCGGGTAGTGGGCGATGAGTGACGGCACTGGCCAAGAGCCGATACGGGTTTGCTTTCCATTTGTTGGTGACGATGTCGGCGGAAGTCACATCTCAGCACTTAAGCTCGTCCAGAATCTCGACACCTCAAGGGTCGTTCCGGTTTTGGTGCTGCAGGAAACCATGGGGCCGCTCGCAGCCTTTCTGAAACGGGAGAGCCAACCCTTCATGGGTCTACCTCCTTTGACAACATTGCCCGCGAAAGGAACAACCTTAGGCGGTGTCGCCACCTATCTGACCAGCACGCTACCGCACTTGAGCCGTTTTATCAGAGAGCAGAGGTTCGACATCATCCATACCAATGATGGGAGAACGCATATCAACTGGGGAATTGCCGCACGGCTTGCGGGCGCCCGACTGGTTTGGCATCATCGCGGCGATCCCGATGCAAAGGGTGCCAATATTCTTGGGCCATTGATTGCAGATCGCATGGTGACAGTGTCGCGATTCTCGCGGCCGAAGCATCCGATCCGATCCTTCAATGGGCGCCTCAGCGTTATCCATAGTCCCTTCGATCATCCATCGGTCATTCCTGACAGGGCCGCAGCCAAGGCCACGCTTCTGGAAGAGCTCGGCCTCGCACCAGGCACACGGGTTCTCAGTTTCATTGGCGGTCTGATCGAACGAAAGCGGCCACTTCTCTTCATCAGCATCATTGAACGTTTCCTACGCGAGCATCCGCAAATTCCGATCGTCGGCTGCGTGTTCGGCAACTCGCCGGCTGGTTCGCCTGATCTTGAATCGGCCGCTCGCACGCTTTGCGTCGAGCGCGGGCTGGATCAAACCGTGCGTTTCATGGGTTTTCGTAGCCCTATCGAGCCGTTCTTGGCGGCAACGGATGTCTTGGTCGTTCCCGCGATGGGGGAGCCCTTTGGAAGAACGCTGATCGAAGCGATGTTTCTTGGCACGCCGGTGGTTGCGACCAATCATGGCGGCAATCCGGAAGCCATCGAGAATGGGCGGACAGGAT
Source organism: Mesorhizobium sp. M7D.F.Ca.US.004.01.2.1 (assembly GCF_003997785.1). Lineage (NCBI taxonomy): Bacteria > Pseudomonadati > Pseudomonadota > Alphaproteobacteria > Hyphomicrobiales > Phyllobacteriaceae > Mesorhizobium > Mesorhizobium sp. M7D.F.Ca.US.004.01.2.1. The sequence continues at coordinate 13,607 of NZ_RZRQ01000083.1, forward strand.
TTCTGGTCGCTCCGGAAGACACCAAAGCTTTCATGGAGCCGCTGTGGCGGTTGCTCTCGGACCCGCCACTGTGGGCACGCATCAGCCAGGCAGCCCGGAAGCAAGCCTGCTTTTCCTATGGCACGCAGCAACACGTCGAAAGGGTCATGGAAGTCTACGGGGAAGCGCTGAACGCCAGGGCAACGGCCAGGTTGGCGTGCGGTACGATAGGTGAGAAGTGATCCAAGAGGGTTCGACAATGCAGGCAGAGGATATCGACTTCCTAATTATCGGCGCTGCAAAATGCGCCACGACCTGGCTGCAGCAGTCGCTGCAGGCCGATCCGGCCGTCAGCATGCCGGACCCGGAGTTGCACTACTTCAGTCGCCACTACGACCGTGGTGACGACTGGTATTTCCGCCAGTTTGACAAAACTGGTCCTGGACAGTTGATCGGCGAAAAGTCGAACTCCTACTTGGATACGCGATCGGCACCGCAACGTGTTCACCGACTGCTCCCTCATGTCAGGCTGATCGTGCAGCTTCGCAATCCGGTCGAACGTGCATACTCGGACTACTGCATGCTCTTCCGCCGCGGCGAGGTGGACCGCGACATAGACTCTTACCTTGACGTGGGGAGGAGTTCGCCTGGGCGTTTTCTCGCCGGCGGCCTCTACTGCGCACAGTTGCAGGCGTATTTGGACCTTTATCCGAAGGATCGGCTCCTTGTTTTGTTTTTCGAGGAAACGGTCGCAAAGCCTGCCGAGCAGTTAAGCAGGGTTAGGGAGTTTTTAGGCCTCCCGGCGAGCGAAATTGCCCCGCCTGTGGCCAAGAAGGTGAAGGACCGCAGCGAAGCTATGGTTGGCCCGCAACTGCGCAAGATGATGAGGCCGTTGAAACCTCTGGTTCGCCCCTTCCGGAACAGTTCGCTCTTCGGAGCAGCACGGGGTGCCCTGGCCGGAAGGATTGCTTATCCGCCTTTCACCCCAAAGCTGCGATCCCAGCTCGTTGACTTTTATGCAGCCGATGTCGAGCAGCTTGGCACACTGGTGCGGCGGGACTTGTCCGGCTGGCTGGTCCAGACTGGCGGAAGTACCTCTTTGGATTAACTCGGAAAAGTTCCGCTTGCGGTTCTGATAGGTACTCCATGCACAAAAGCATGTGTTGCGTCAAAAGCGAGCAAAGCGCTCCATAGCAACCATAACATCGTAGCCTCTAGTCCGAACGATCGCAGGCCAACCTGTTCTTGAATGAACAAGGGAGCGGCAGGCGTGGATCTATGTCTACGAGTTCAAACAGCCGCGTATCTTGACGCGCCCTCTTGGCGCGCGGCGGCTAAGCTTTGTCGAGGTCCCAGGATGAGTCAGTTAGATCAGCCGTTTGAGGCAGTAGGTCCACTCGGCGGCCAATCCCTCTTGATAGCCACCGTGATCGCTCTCGGCCGTCTTGTCAGCAAACCGCGCACAATTGTTCATGTTCTGTCGTACTTGCGTCGACGGGTAATCGGGCGCGCCAAGGCCGTTGGCAAGAATCTTCATCTCTATGTCTTTGATCTGGCGATGGCGGTCGCGGCCCTGTCGTTTGCTTCATTCATGCGACTGGGCCTTGACGGAGAAGCGACCAGTCCGGAAAGCTACCATTCGCTGCTTTTCGCCCTCCCCTGTTTCCTGCTTACATGCGCCGTGGTCTTCCCGGTGACTTGCCTCTACACCCGCAACTGGCGATATGCCTCCGTCGGCGACATGCTCGGTATCCTTCGCGCGGTAATAGTCGCATCGCTCGCCTTCGTGTTTGTGATGTTTGTGGCAACACGGCTCGATTCGATCCCGCGCTCGGTGATGGTGATCGAGGTTCTATTGCTCGTGCCGCTGCTCATCTCGGTTCGAATCCGATCCAAGCTCCTTGAAGTAAGCCGCTTTGGCCCGGCCGCGAGCAGAGCAAAGAATGGACGCGACATGGTCCCTGTCCTGCTGATCGGTGCAGGCGATGCGGCTGATCTTTACATTCGCGCGCTGCAGCGGGACCCGGATGCACGCCATTGGCCAGTCGGCCTGCTCGAAAAAGGTGCGGCCACGGAGGGCTATTTTCTACGTGGCGTGCCGATCTTGGGCGACATCGCTGATTTCGACGCGGTGATTAGCGATCTGGAGGGCCGCGGTATCAAGCCCCGGCACGTGATCTTCACTGAACGAGTGCCTGGTCTTGTCGATCCGACGCTCGAAGCGCTGATCGACCGGGCCGAACGTCTGGGCATCGCTGTCTCTCGCCCTGCCCCCGTCCTGGAACTGCGCAATCCCAAACACGAGAGTCGCTTCGAATTGCGCCCGATCGAACTTACCGACCTGCTGGAAAGGCCGCAGGCGGTGCTTGATAAGGGTGCGTTGTCGCGCATGATCGAAAACAGTCGCATCGTTGTGACTGGCGCCGGCGGCTCGATCGGCGGCGAACTTACACAGCAGATTGCCGCGCTTGGTCCGGCTGAAGTGATCCTGATCGATAACAGCGAATACAATTTATACGCCATCGATCTGGAGTTGGCGGAGAAATTCCCGAATGTGCGCCGGAAGCCATATATCTGTGACGTGCGCGACCCTGTTCGCCTGGGCGAGATCTTCCAACGGCATGGCGTCGACCTGGTCTTCCATGCGGCGGCGCTCAAACATGTGCCGATGGTCGAACTGAATCCCTGTGAGGGAGTTCTTACCAATGTCATCGGGACAATGAACGTCGCAGAGGCGGCTCGCCTTTGCGGTGCAAAGGCAATGGTCCAGATATCTACGGACAAGGTTGTGAACACGACCAACGTCATGGGCGCCACCAAGCGTCTGGCTGAACTCTATTGCCAGTCCCTGGACCTCGCTTTTGTCGCCAGCGACACCCCCGCCCGCTTCATGACCGTTCGTTTCGGCAATGTTCTGGGCTCAAGTGGATCGCTGATCCCGCTGTTCAAGCGCCAACTCGCCCACGGCGGTCCGCTGACCGTAACCGATATGGAGATGAAGCGCTTCTTCATGACGATAAGGGAGGCGGTTGAGCTCACCTTGCAGGCATCGGCCCATGGCCTGGAAAAGAGCCTGGGACAGGGCGAAATCTTCGTTCTCGACATGGGAGCGCCAATCAAGATCATCGACATGGCGCGCCGCATGATCAAGCTCGCGGGGTTTCGGCCGGATGAAGACATCAAGATCAAGATTGTGGGATGCCGGCCTGGAGAAAAGCTGTTCGAGGAACTTTTCGACGAAAGGGAAAGACGTGTCGACGTCCCGATTTCCGGGGTCCTGGGCGCCGTGCCCAACCCGGTGCCGCTTGACACGCTTCGCAAGGCATTTTCGCAATTGCGCCGCCTGGCGAGAGCTGGCGACACTGGGGGCGTGCTGAGCCTTATTGCCGAGCTGCTTCCCAGTTACCGCAGAGAAGAAGCAAGGCCTGTGGTGGCGACGTCAGCGCCATTCGTGCCTCATGTGATAGTCGGTTCGCCCAAGGCGACCCCGCCTCCACGCGAGGCGGCCGCTTGATGCCGATGGAGACGCTGTGGTGCTAAAACATCTTGCCCCGGTTCTGTTTGTCGCGCTGTCGTGCGGTACTGCACTGGCTGGCGGACCTCAACCGACCGTGGTCGAGGCACGAGGCGCGATCGAGCGCGCGGGCGCCTACTTCCGCGATCACCTCGGTGTGGCAGGAACCTATGTATGGAAATATTCGCTTGATGGCCAAAAGAGGGTGGGCGAAGGCGGGGCCGTGCCCGCAAGCATCGGCTGGGTGCAGCCGCCCGGCACACCGGCAGTCGGAGCTGCCTTCCTGCGCATTTTCGAGGTTACCGGCGACAAGCAATGGCTTCAGTCTGCCCAGCTTGTGGCAACGGCCCTGGTGAATACGCAGCTGGAGTCCGGCGGATGGTTTTACAAGATCGAGACCGACCCGCAAAAGGCGGCGACATGGTGCTACCGCGCACTGAAGGTGAGCGGGAAGTCTTGTCACGATATCAAGGACAATCCGCATCGCAACGAGACCGTACTCGACGACAACAACACACAGAGCGTGCTCAATTTCCTGATGTGGTTCGACCAGGCGAGCGGCGGTTCGGATCCGGACGTCCGTACCTGCATCGACAAGGCGCTCCATCGACTGATGAAAGTGCAGTACCCGAATGGGGCCTTTCCAGTCTTCTTCACAGGATCCGCGCCTGGTGCGGACGTAGAGACAGCAGCCAAGGCGAGTATCCCCGCCAGTTGGTCGCACGAGTGGCAGAAGCCTGATCGCCCGCCCTACTTCATCGTCAACGACAATCTCCCCCGCGATATGGGTCGTCTCTTTCTCAACGCCTACCGCACATATCATGATCCCGCATATCTCAAGGCGGCGGAGAAGGTCGGTGATTTTCTCCTTGCAGCCCAGTTGCCCGCGCCACAACAGGGTTGGGCTCAGGAGTACGATCGTTCCATGCAGCCGGTTTGGGGCCGCAAGTTCGAGCCGCCAGGCGTCGTCTCGCGCGAAACCGCCGGTAATATCGATTACCTGATCGATTTGAACGAACAAGACAAGGATGCGCGGTTGCTTGACGCGGCGGTGTCCGCGGCCATTTGGCTGAAGGCGGCGCGCCTGCCCGACGGCAGATGGGCACGTTTCTACGAACTCAACACCAATCGGCCGCTTTACATTGATGATGGTGGCCAGGTGACCTTCGATTACAAGAACCTCTGGCAACATTACGGCATGAAAACTGGTGCCGAGATCGAGCCGGTGTTCGCCCGGCTGGAGCTTGCCAAGCACGGCTTGACAGTTTCCCATCAGCAGCTGTGGATCAGTGCCGCGGATGAGTTGAGCGCTGACGAACTGAGTTCGAAGGTGCGTCAACTCATCGATGGCCAGGATGACCAGGGACGCTGGGTTGAGGATCGGTTTATCCAAGGAGAAGACTTTGTCGACGGCGTGTTCGCTCTCGCTCGTTTTATCTCCCCGGAAGCGTCAGCATCGGGGAAGTAGCTTCTGCACGTCGCTCGCTCTTGCTATGGGAGATCCTGACCAGGTCTGCCGACAGTGCCCATTTGGTCTGAGCTGATGGACAATTTTCGGGGCATTTGGCGCCATGTGAAGAGCGACCCGAAATCCTAGATGCCTCTACTTTTGGGTTGCGAAAGACTCCGCCCCGAGCGAGCACGTCGAAGTTGCTTGAGGAAGCGTGCGACCGTTCGCGGAGCTGGGCCCTCGCGCAAAATTGCAACACTGGGCGCTATCCCAAGCAGGAGGGGCACGACAAAAAAACGACCGTAAAGATGTGGCAGCGCATTGGCCAACGCCGCGAAGAGGAGGACTGTCGTCAGCGTGCAAATGGCGGATACCCGTCCTTCGCGAACCCGGGCGGCGAGCATCCCGACCATTATGCCGGCTACCAGCAGGAGCAGAAAGCCGATCAACCCAGGCAGTCCTGCCTCGACCCATATCAAGAGAAAGGTGTTGTGGACAGGAGCATGCAGCTCGCTGACCCATCGATACTGGTCAGCACCGATACCAAGCAGCGAATTGCTGTCCGCTTTTCCAATGGCCTCCTTGATAAGCCGCATACGGTCCGCAAATGTACCAGCCTCATCAATGTCGCCATTCTGCAATGCGTTCAGCACGCGGCGCTGGAAGATGGGCGGCAGGAAGTCGCTGCCCCATGTGACGGCGATAAAGAACGTGGCGAGTGACGACACCGTCAACAAGATGATCCGGCGCCACGAGCCCGTCATGACAACGAAGACGGTGAGCGCGAAGACGAGGCCAATCAGGCCGGTATTGGATCCAGTCAGAACAATGCCATAGGCAAAGAGCGGCACTCCGATCCAGGCCCAGCGAGGCCGCGCGCATCCCGAGACCACCAGCCACAACAACAGGGGAACCGCGAGCGCAATCAGCGACGCGCACTCGTTTTCGCGTTCGACCCATCCGACAAAACGGCCATTGCCGCTGACGTAGATCGAGCCATGTCCCTCCTTGAGGACGTTGATCACCACTATGCCCTGCAGGCACATCAAGCCGATCGAACTGATAAACGCTTTTATCAAGAGAACGGTTTCGGCCCAGGGGCGCGACATGAGCATGAAGGTCAGGAGGAAGTAGGCGTATAGGTATTGTGCCGAGATGACGAAGCCTCGCTGGGGATCTCCGACGAGCATGCTGCTTAGCAGCAGCATGCCACACAACAGCGCGATCCCGGTGTTCCACAGAAACGTCCCGGCTGCCAGGGGGGCAAGCGGAAAGGATTTTCCGAGTACAACCGCAAAAACAGCCGCGAGAGCGAAGGCATCGCTGGCGGTAAAATAGAATGCGTTGAAACGGAGGATGTTGAAGGGAGTGAGAAAGACGGAGGCCATGGCCAGCCAGAATTCAACTCTTCCGGTCGCCATTGACAACGACGCAGCAACCGGCCTGCGGTCGGGCTTTGGCCAGTACCCGCGAGGAACCCCGGCGTGATTCATCCTCACTCCTGAAATCTACTTGAGAGTTTCTTTTCACCAGCCCTCATCGACAGGCAGTTCGGTGTATCTGCCAAGATGGGCGCCCGGCCAATCACGCTATCCTTTCGGATAATAGCGTTGCCGCGGCTAAGCCTCTTGAACGCGCTGGCATCCGCGCATCCATGTTAGAAACTTGTCGCTTGGGTTGTCTCGAAACTCGGCTTTGGAAGACCTGGCGAGACCGACAAAGACAAATCTAAGGGGCCCGATCTGTGAGCTTGATAGACGAAAACAGTGTGTGGAATCGACTGGGACCATCCCTTCAGGATTCGCCCGAGCCGTTGGAGGAACGATCATTCGGCGTTCGTGAGCTCTACGATCTGTTCCGTAGACGCCTCCGGTTGATCATCGCGATCATCATTGGTGTCACCGCACTTGCGCTTGTCGCCGCCCTCGAACTTCCCAAGACGTATACGGCTAATTCCATGATCGTTGTCGAAACCGGCGATGCCAACCCGCTTGACAGCAGCACGCAGACGCAGCCCAACCAACAGCCCGACAAGTCGCGAATGGACACCGAACAGGATCTGATCACCTCTCGCGTATTTGCCGGCCTGGTCGTCGACAGGCTGGACCTGATCGAGGATTCGGACTTCAACACCTATCTACCGCCAGCCGCCAGCGGGACTTCCGGAACCGGAGTGCTGTCACAAGCGGTCGGCTTGATTGTCTCGATACCGAAAAAGATGCTCGCTGTTGTCACCGGCGCCAACGCGCAGGATACGTCTCTCCCGGACAAGGCTGTTCAGCAGGACCGCGCAATTACCTCCTATCTGGCAAGCCTGTCACTCCAGCGCTCCGGCGATAGCGCGGCGATGACAATCTCGTTTGTCAACGATGACGCAGTGAAGGCAGCCAATGTGGCCAATGCGACGGCTAGGCTGTTTGTGGAATGGTCTCGTGACAACAAGCGGCAG
>NZ_RZRQ01000084.1:0-20983 GCF_003997785.1 Mesorhizobium sp. M7D.F.Ca.US.004.01.2.1
GGCAAGACCGCCGTCGAGGCACTTGAGCTGTGGGACCGTTTTCGCCGGCTGGAAGATGCCGGCGCCTTCGCCGTCGAATGCGAGATCATCGCGGCTGACGTGATGGCCGAGATCAACCGCCGTACCTCGCTGGTCACCGTGTCGCTCGGCTCGGGCGCGGAGGCCGACGTGATCTTCCTGTTCACCTCGGACATCTGCGGCGAGAGCGGCCGCCTGCCGCGCCATGCACGCGCCTGGGGCAATCTGGCCGTACTGCAAAAGGCAGTGAGGGACGCGCGCGTCGAAGCTTTGTCGGGCTTCCGCAACGAGGTCGCGAGCGGCAGCTATCCCGCCAACGCCGAAGTCGCCGGCATCGCGCAGGCCGAGCTTGACGATTTTCGCGAGCGGCTGGAGACGGAACGGGACTAGACGGTCCTAGCGCTACCCCACCCCCGCTCTACGACACCAGCGGCATCGGCACCTCGAGCCCTTCGATCAGCGCGTCGCGAAACAGCGCGATCGGGCGGCTCAGCCGGCCGGCCGGCGGGCGGTGCAGCAGCCAGGCGCGCACTTGCGGCTTGAAGTCCGGGCAATCGATGACTTCCACCCTGTCGCGCCAGCGGCTGTCGGCGAAGGCACCCGGCGTGACGATGCCGATGCCGTGGCCGCGCGCCACCAGCGACATTCGGAGATCGACACTGAGCGCCTCCACCCCGACCTGGAACGGCAGCCTGAGGGCGTCGAAACTCTGGCGGATGAAAGCGCGAAAACCACAGCCGTTTTCGTTCATCACCCAGGGAAAGCGCGACAGCGAGGCAAGATCGGCGGGCTTCGGCACACCGAGCCCAGGTGACGCCACCAGCAGCACCGACTGCACGCCGAGATCGTCGCAGACCAGTTCGTCGGGCGGCGCCAAACCCTCGGCGAGGCAAACCGCCACCGCGTCGAGTTCGCTGCGCGCCACCTGCTCCACCAGCCTTGGCGACCAGCCGGAGGTGATGCGCAGCGTCAGCTGCGGAAAGGCAGCGCGCAGGCTATCGAGCGGCAGCGCCAGCGCGGCATCGGAGAGATAGGGCATGATGCCCAGGCGGAACTCGCCCTTGACCTCGCCTTGCGGCGACACGCCGGCCCTGAGATCCTCGAGCGAACGCAGCACGCGCCGGCCGTGCTCATAGGCCTCACGGCCGGAGGCGGTCGGCTTCAGCGGCTTCGACTGGCGGTCGAGCAGCGCGGTGGCCAACCCGTCCTCGAGGTTCTGGATGCGGCGCGTCACGCCCGGCTGGGTGAGGTTGAGCCTTGCCGAGGCACCGACGATCGAGCCGGTCTCCACCACCGCGATGAAGGCTTCGAGGTCGTGGATATTCATGCGTATCTCGCATAATCATTATCGAATTGATTGAATTGTAGCATGATAATGCTTTGGCATAAAGTCCTCGCACGACATGCAAATCCCTGAGGACTCAATGCTCGATACCCCAATGCTCGACACCAATGACGGCCGGATGGCCGGGCCGGCTGCGACCGTCACAGGCCCGCAGACGCTGCTGTTTGCCACCGCGGTCGGCATCATCGTCACCAATTTGTTCGCCCCACAGACGCTGGTCGGCCTGATCGGGCCATCGCTCGGCGCCAGTGCCGCGAGCGTCGGCTTCGTCGCCATGGCCACCCTGCTCGGCTATGCCGCCGGCCTGTTCTTCCTGGTGCCGCTCGCCGACCTCGCCGAAAACCGCACCCTGATCCTGCGCATGCTGGCCGCGGCGGCATTGGCGGCTGGCGTCGCCACAACGGCGCCCACCGCCGGCTCGCTGCTGATCGTCCTGTTCGTCCTCGGGGCTGCCTGTTCGGCGATCCAGATCCTGGTGCCGATCGCCGCCTCGATGGCGCCGCCCGGGCAGGCCGGCCGCGTCATCGGCGATGTCATGAGCGGGCTGATGGTCGGCATCCTTTTGGCGCGGCCGCTGGCCAGCCTGATTGCCGATGCCTGGGGCTGGCGGGCTTTTTATGGCATCAGCGCCGCGGCCTTGGTCGTACTGGCTTGCGTGCTTGCCTTCACCTTGCCGCGACGACGGCCGGCAGCGAGATCCTCCTATGGAGCGCTGATCGCTTCACTGTTCGACCTGCTGCGCGACGAGCCGGTGCTGCGGCGCCGCGCGCTGACGGCGGCGCTGGTGATGGCGGCCTTCAGCCTGTTCTGGACGGCGGTGGCGCTTCGCCTCGCGCAGCCGCCTTTCGACCTCGGCCAGCGCGGCATCGCGCTGTTCGCACTGGTCGGCGCAGGCGGCGCGATTGTGACACCGCTGTTTGGCCGCGCCGGCGACCGCGGCTGGACGCGGTCCGCAACCATCGCCTGCCATCTCGTGCTGATCGGCGCGATGGGGCTCGCCGCCTGGACCGGCTCGGCTGAATCCGGAACCGGATGGTCTCTAGCGCTGATGGGTGTCAGCGCCGTGCTGCTCGACATCGGCGTGACCGGCGACCAGACGCTCGGCCGCCGCGCCATCAACCTGCTGCAGCCGAAAGCGCGCGGCCGCCTCAACGGCCTCTTCGTCGGCATCTTCTTCATCGGCGGCGCCGTCGGTTCGATGCTCGCCGGCATCGCCTGGGCCTCAGGCGGCTGGCCTGAGGTCTGCGCCATCGCCGCCGCCTTCGGCTTTGCCGCCCTCCTGGTCGACTGGATCGGCGGGCCGGAGTGACAGGCCGGACAAGGCCTGCGAACCCGCCAGGATGTCGAAATCTCCCCGGCCATTCCGACCGCTACGGAACGAGATCAAATCTGATGCGTTTCATTTGGTTGGGAGGAAGCCATGAACGATGCGCCGGCAACGCCCATCGGCAGGCCGCTTTCGTCAGGCGAACTGGTCACCGTGATGTCGCATTTCCACCGCGCTGAGATCGCCCGCATGGCCGGTTGGCGCGACCGCCTTGACCGTACGAGCAATTGGGCGATCACCGTTGTCGCCGCCATGTTGTCAGTGTCGCTGTCAACGGCCAGTGCCCATCACGGCGTGCTGCTTTTCGCCATGCTGCTGGTGCTCCTTCTGTTGTGGATCGAGGCGCGTCGCTACCGGTTCTTCGATGTCTATCGCGCCCGCGTGCGCCAGTTCGAGCGCCACTATTTCGCTCAGATATTCTCGCCGCAGCCGGACTTCGCTTCTGACTGGCTGCTGATCGTCGGCGAAAGCCTGCGCGCGCCGAAATTCCTGGTCTCGCAAAGGGTGGCGCTGGCGCGGCGTTTGCGCCGCAACTACATGCACATGATGCTGATTCTGCTCCTCGCCTGGATCCTTAAACTGTCGACGCCGAGCCTGATCGATCAAGCTGTGCCGGTCGGCTTCGTCGGCACATTGCGCGAGGCCGTCAGCGCCGCTGCCCTCGGTCCCATTCCGGGCGCGGTCATTGTCGCCGTGGTTGCGCTCCTCTACGTTGGCCTCCTGGTGGCTGCCTTCCTGACGCCTGGCGACGACGGCGAACTCTCCTTCGGCGACGTCCATGTTTAGAAAGAGCCGGTTGAAGAAAATCATTGTAAGACAGTGAGATAAAGCCCCGACTTGATTCAGGTTCTGAATCGGCGTTTGCGCATCCGCTTGCAAATCGTCGCCCTGATGCCATCTCTATCCGAGGCTGCCGGTGACCGACTCACCGGCCGGAGGTATCAGTGACGCAGCGAAGCGGCAGCGCCGACCTGCCGCTGCATGGCGGGCGGGTTCCGAAATGGCTGGGCGATCGCATGACGCGCCTGGGCGCGGTGCTGTGCGAAGCCATCATCCACCACTATGGCCGCGACGAGTTGCTGCGCCGGCTGGCGCATCCGTTCTGGTTCCAGTCCTTCGGTGCGGTGATGGGCATGGACTGGCATTCCTCCGGCATCACCACCAGCGTGATCGGCGCGCTGAAGCGCGGGCTGACACCGCTGTCGGGCGAACTCGGCATCCATGTCTGCGGCGGGCGCGGCACCCATTCGCGCAAGACGCCGCATGAACTCGAGGCGATCGGCGAGCGTGTCGGCTTCGACGGCAAGGCTCTGGCCACGGCCAGCCGGCTGGTCGCCAAGGTCGACAGCGCCGCCGTGCAGGACGGCTTCGATCTCTATCTGCACGGCTTCATCGTCACCGATGACAGCCATTGGGTGGTCGTCCAGCAAGGCATGAACGGCGACAGCAAGCTGGCGCGCCGCTACCACTGGCTCTCGGAGGGCCTGAAAAGTTTCGTCGACGAGCCGCATGCGGCCATCGAGGGCGAGCGGCAGGGCGAGATCGTCAACCTCACCGATCACCGCGCCGAGGCCTCGCGCAGCGGCCAACTGGACCTGTTGCGCCAGCTCGGTCCCGACAGCATCGTGCGCGAGTTTGCCGCCATCGAACCATCGGCAAAGCCGCAATCCGCCCAGCCGATGCTGCCCAATCTGATCATGCCGGCCCACCATGATGTGCGCGAAAGCGATATCGTCATGCGCCGCCTGCACGGCAACATTTCCGCGGCGATCGAAGGCGGCCCGGCGGATTTTCCCGAATTGCTGCTGGTACCGGGCGTCGGCGCGCGAACGGTGCGGGCACTGGCGATGGTGGCCGAGGTCGTGCATGGCGCGCCGTGCCGCTTCTCCGATCCGGCGCGGTTCTCGCTGGCGCATGGCGGCAAGGACCGGCATCCCTTTCCGGTGCCGCTGAAGGTCTATGACGAGACCATCGCGGTGATGAAATCGGCGGTCCGCAAGGCAAAGCTCGGCAATGAGGAGGAACTCGGCGCCTTGCAACGGCTGGACGGCCAGGCGCGACTGCTGGAACGCTACGTTACCGGGCCGAGCCTGAAGGAAATCGTCGCCGGTGAGTTCGACCAATCGCACCAGCTCGGCGGCCGCAGCGTCTTCGGCTGGGAACCGCCTCCCGCCGACGCTCAGGCGCCGTCCCAAGACTTTGTCCGCGACTGTTTTGCCGGCAGCCCCCAAGGCATAGGCGGCAAGCGACATTAGACATTAGTGGATGTTTGCACCACCGGCCCTAGATGCCGAAGAACTGCTTGCCGATCATGTAGCCCAGCGCCGCCACGACCAACGGAAACAGCGCCGGTGCGGCCTTGCTGAACACAGAGGCTTTGACGTCCTTTGGCGGCATGTAACGTGCGTTGCCGAGATTCTTGGTCATGGCGTACCCCGCGGTCTTCATTAGCGAATACTGATTAACAGCATGGCCGCATTAACGGCTTGCAAAGAAATTAGATCGAATAGCCGACCATTGCCTGCCTGTCCCCTGACCTAATGCCCGGCAACCAAAGGAAAAACAGCGCTCGGCGGGAACCGGATGGCTCGTCCCGTATTGTGGCGCTCGGGGGCATGAATGCCGTTCGAGATCTCATCAAACGCCGGCAACAGTTCAGTTCGCTTGTGGCTGAACAGGTCATGCCGCGCCGGTCGTTAAAAAATCCGAGAGCCTATGTCGGACCGACCACGCCTCGTTCGTCCTTGGGGTACTGTAGGCAATCATGAAAGGATACAGGATATGCCCGGCACCGTACGTTTGCATCGCGTTCTGACGACCAGCCCGGAGAAGGTCTATCGCGCCTTCGTTGAAGCGGACGCACTGGCCAAGTGGCTTCCGCCGAACGGCTTCACCTGCACGGTCCATCACCTCGAGGCAAAGGTCGGCGGCACGTTCAAGATGTCCTTCCGCAACTTCACCACCGGCGACAGCCATTCCTTCGGCGGCGAGTATCTCGAACTGGTTCCGGCCGAGCGCCTGCTCTACACCGACAGGTTCGACGATCCCAATCTGCCCGGCGAGATCCGGGTGACCATAGTCTTGAGAAAGGTGTCGGTCGGCACCGAGATTGACATCACCCAGGCCGGCATTCCGGACGTCATTCCGGTCGAGGCCTGCTATCTCGGCTGGCAGGAGTCGCTCCGAAACCTGGCAAAGCTCGTCGAACCCGAGATCAATCAATAAGCAATCTAGACACAGCTCGCAGCGGCGTCGGCCTCTGCGAGCCGTGTTGCATCGAGGGCCTTGACCGGGCGATCGCGCACGTGAAATCCTTCCGGTGAAAGGGAGGATTTTCCATGCGACATCTGTTGGTTGTGCTGTCCGCCTTGATCCTGCCGACAGCGGCGCAAGCGAGTACGATCTACTACGGCAACAAGGTGGGAATGGAACTCACCATCGTCAAAAAGACAGGCATCGGCTCCACCCACGCCGGCATCCTGGCCAAACACAGCAGGCAGAAGGCGCGCGTCTACTGCCGCGAATATGGCCATGATTTCTCCGAGGATTGCATTGCCGCGGAAATGAAGGCGCCCCTGCACTTCGAGATCATCGCCAACTGCAAGACCGGCAAATTCACCACCTTCTATGGCGCCAACATGCTGTTCCAGGGCCGCAACAAGGGCACGGATGTGACGACGGACTATCTGATAACCGATACGGATGAGAACGTCTTGCTCGATGGCTCCGGCGCCTCGTCATACGATGTTACGCTGGACCAGTTCAAAGCGCTCTGCCCCAATCGCGTACGCTAGAAGCGTTTGCGACACTGTGCCGATCGGAGCAAACGGAGGCCGAAACGCGTGACCCTGACCAACCGAGACATTGTCGAGTTGACCACGTGGCGGCGTAAGCTGCACCAGCAGCCGGAAATCTCCAACGAGGAGGAGAAGACGGCAAAAGAGGTCGTCGACTTCCTCGCCGATACCGGGCCGGACAAAGTGCTCACCGGATTGGGCGGGCACGGCGTGGCGGCCATATACGACAGCGGTAAGGCAGGGCCGACGGTGCTGTTCCGCTCGGAACTCGATGCCTTGCCGATCGAAGAGCTTTCAGGCGTGCCGCATTCCTCGCGGGTGCCGGGCAAGTCGCATATGTGCGGCCATGACGGACACACTGCGATCCTGGCGTCCCTTGGCCGTCAGCTCGGGCGCGACAGGCCTGCAAGCGGCCGCGTCGTGCTGATGTTCCAGCCGGCGGAGGAAACCGGCAATGGCGCAGCCGGCGTAGTCGCCGATCCGCGCTTCACCGAGATCGCGCCGGATTTCGCTTTCTCGCTGCACAATCTGCCCGGCGTGCCGTTGGGCGAAGTTCGGGTCAAAACCGGCGTCGTCAACTGCGCTTCACGCGGCATGCGCATCGTGCTGGAGGGCAAGACCGCGCATTCGTCCATGCCCGAGACCGGCACCTCGCCGATGCTGGCGATCAGTGAGTTGATGCCGGCGCTCCCTGCGCTCGGCAGCGGAACCTTCGCCGATGACGACTTCTCCATGGTGACCGTCACCCATGCCGCGATGGGCGAAGCCGTGTACGGCATCGCACCGGCGCATGCCGAGGTTTGGGCGACGCTGCGGACCCGGCGCGACGAGCGCATGGCAAACCTGTGCACTGCTGCTGAAGCGCTGGTCACGAAGATCGCCGGCCAGCATGGTCTTTCCGCTCGTTGGGACTATCACGAGATCTTCGTCGCCAGCGTCAACGCGCCGGATGCGGTGGAGCACCTGCAACGCGCGCTCGACGAAGAGGGCGTCGTGCACGGCGAAGAAGCCCTGCCGATGCGCGCCTCGGAGGATTTCGGCCTGTTCGGCCACAGCGCTTCGTCGGCAATGTTCTTCCTCGGTGCAGGCGAGCGGCACCCTGCATTGCACAATCCGGACTACGACTTTCCCGACGACCTGATCCCGATCGGCTCAAAGATCTTCATGCGCACCGCACGCAATCTTCTGGGCTGACGTCTGCCAGATCAACTCTGACGCCGAAAACACCATTCCGCCAAGGGACGCAAAGCGGTCAGCCGCGCTTGTCGGCTTGCTTGCGCAAGGGTGGAGAAAAGCGGTTGGCGACCTATTTCGGAAGAGCGCGTAGGCGGGACACAAGGACGGAAATCCGGCTTCAGATCGAAAGGAACACGCAACGCCAAAGACGCCAAAGAACACGATTTGCCTCTGGTTCGACAAGGACGCCGAGGCTGCGGCCCACTTCTACGCAAAGACCTTTCCCGACACCAAGGTGAGCGCCGTTCACCGTGCGCCGAGTGATTTTCCGTCCGGCAAGAAGGGCGACGTGTTGACGGTGGAATTCACCGTTGCCGGCATTCCCTGCATCGGATTGAACGGCGGCTCCGCGTTCAGGCAAAGCGAGGCCTTCTCGTTCCAGATCGCCACCGACGATCAGCAGGAAACCGACCGCTACTGGAATGCCATTGTCGGCAATGGTGGCCAGGAGAGCGCGTGCGGCTGGTGCAAGGACAGATGGGGCGTGTCCTGGCAAATCACACCGCGCACGCTGACCGAGGCGATGGCGGCCGGCGGCGACGAAGCCAGGCGCGCGTTTGAAGCGATGATGGACATGAGGAAGATCGACGTCGCGGCGATTGACGCGGCCCGACGCGGCTGATGCTCCCTCAGCGCCCGGTGCCGCGACCGAAAGATCCGGCGTCCCTGGCCAGCACCAGTTCCGCATCCTCAGCGATATAGCTGACATAGCGATAGTCGCGGATGAAGCTGATCCGCCCCTCCCGCCACTCCAGCCGCATGAAATGATGGGGCTTCGGGTCGGTCTGGTTTTCGAACACCGCGATCACCTCGCGGCCCTCGAGCCATGCCGGCGTCAGCCATACGCGATCGCTCCTGGCGTAGATCGTGAAAAACATGCCGACGTCGGCGGCGCCCGAGCGCGGCGGATGCAAGGACTGATGAAGTCTGACGTCGTCGGCAAGCAGCGCGCGCAAGCCGTCCCAGTCGCGCTGGTTGAACAGGGTCGCATAGCGAACCACGGCGGCGGATGCGATGCGCGCGTCGGGAAGCGCCGCGGCAGTGGCATTGATCTGCCGAAGCCGGGCGCGGCTGCGCGCCAGATGCCCCTTCACCGCATCGACCGTGATGTCCAGCAGAGCGGCGATCTCGGTCAGCGGCTCGTCGAGAACATCTTTGAGGATGATGACGCTGCGCTGGAGAACCGGAAGCTCCGCAAAGCGCGACACGGCGGTCTGTACAGCTTGCCTGCGCATCAGCGTCTCCACCGGGTCGGCTTTGGTGTCGGCAATCTCAAGCGCCGCCTCGATGGGCTCAGCGACGCGGATCGCACGGCTGCGCAGCAGGTCCAGCGCGCGGTTGTGGGCGATCCGGAACAGCCAGGGCCGCAACTGCGGCACCTCGCACAGCTCGTCCAGCGCAACGAAGGCCCGGGCAAAGGTGTCCTGCACGACATCCTCGCCGTCGATGACCGATCCCATCAGACGCGCGCAGTAGCGGTGCAGCTCCGGCCGCAGCGCGGCGGCAAGGGCAAGCAGCCCTTCCTGTCGGTCGCGGTCCACGGCAGGTTCTCGCTCGCTCAAGCCGCCGCGCCCTCAATCACGGTCACGCCCGCATCGCCGTTGAGGCCGAAGACGACGCCCTCGGCATATTGCGGGTCTTCGAGCACTGAAACCACTCTGTCGCCGAACGCCCTGGGCGGCATCGGCGCGCCGAAGCGGGTGACGAATTGTTCCGGCGTAATGCCCATCGAGCCTGCATAGGCGTTGGCCGCGGCATCGCCGGTTCCGGTACCGAGGATCATCTGCCGCGGTACGATCGCCTGGAAGCGGATGCCGAGCTTCTTTTCCTGCGCAACACCATTGGCATATTTGGCCATGAACCAGAGCATGCGCTTGGAGCCGCCATAACCACCCGACATCTGCGATCCGGTGACGGCAGCCCCGCTTGATCCCACCAGCACCCGGCTGCCCGGCTTGAGCGGCAGGTTGAGCGCCGCCTGCAGCCAGTAGAGCCCCGCCTTGACGTCGGTTTCCCAGGCAATGGAGAAATCCTCCCACTTCAGCTGATCCAGCCGCCCCATCCGAGGCGTAGCGCCAGCGTTCAGCACCACGATGTCAGGGCGGACTTCGCCAAGAATGCGATAGGCCGCGTCCTCGTCCGTGACGTCGGCTGAGATGGTGGCGACCCCGAGCCGCGCACCGACCGCCTCCAGCGCCTCGGCGCCGCGGGCAACGACAGTCACGCTGGCGCCCTGTTCGACCAGCGCTTCGACCAGTCCGAGGCCAAGCCCACGGCTGCCACCGGTGACCACGATTTTCTTGTCCTTGAGGCTCATCGACCCTGCTCCGTTGCTTCACTGTAGCTAAGACGTTTGAGGGCAGGGAAAAGAGTCAGCGTTGCAGTGAGGCTCGGACGTAGCGCAGCGCCTGGCAGGCATGGTCACCACCGCAGCGACAGCGTTGTAGGCCCGACTGGATCGCTCCGCCTGCCACGGGCGGTGCCCGCCATGGCTGGAACCAATCCGATCAGCGGCGGTTTACTCAAGGAAGGGACCGGAACTCCAAAGGACTCTGGACAGATGATTGAAATTCACAGCATCGAAACGGCCAACGCCAGACTGCGCATAAGACGAGCTGAAAACTCTCTCAAGCGCGCGAATGACTTGCTGGACGAGGAAGCTGGCGTCGCCCTTAATCTCGCATTGTGCGGCCGGATAAGGGCCGCGCAAAGGCGCCTCATCGAGGCCAGGGCACGCCTGACAACGATCGATCCTACCGGGATGAATTGATCCATGACATCGAAGATGTGACAGGTATCCTACCTGACCTTGATGACCACCTTGCCCTTGGCGCGTCCTGTTTCGACGTAGGCCAGAGCCTCGTTGGTCGCTTCGAAGGGAAAGACCCGATCGACAACCGGGCGGATCGCACCGGATTCGATGAGCGACGCGATCTTGCTCAGCTGCTCACCCTGCGCCCACATGAAAAGGAACGAGAACTTCACGCCACGGCGCCTGGCCCTGGCCCGGATTCCACGGCTCAGAAAGCGCAGCACCAGCCTCAGCGCCACGTTCAGTCCCTGCTTCCTGGCAAATTCGGGATCCGGTGGACCGGAGATGGAGATGAGCTTGCCACCCGGTTTCAGCACATTCAGGGATTTTTCAAGCGTTTTGGCGTCCTGGCTGTTCAAGACGACGTCGTAGCCCGACAGGACTTTCTCAAAGTCGTCTTTCCTGTAGTCGACGACCACATCGGCGCCGAGCCCCCTGACCAGATCGGCACTCGCTGCGCTGGCGGTTGTCGCAACGATTGCGCCGAGATGCTTGGCCAGCTGGATGGCGAATGTCCCCACGCCGCCGGAGCCAGCTTGAATGAAAACCTTCTGTCCCTTCTTCAAGCTCGCCCTTTCGATGAGCGCCTGCCAGGCGGTCAGACCGACTAGCGGGATCGAGGCCGCCTCCTCCATGCTGAGGTTCACAGGCTTCAAGGCCACGTCGGCTTCATCCATGGCGATGAACTCGGCGAACGTCCCGATGCGGCCGTCGCGCGGCCGCGCATAGACGTCGTCGCCGAGTTTGAATTTGCGGACTTTCGATCCCACGCGGACAACCCTCCCGGCTACGTCGTGACCCAGGATGAAGGGCCGGCGATAGGGAAGGATCAGCTTGAACTCTCCGGTTTTGACCTTGGAATCGAGCAGGTTCACCGCCGCGGCGTAAACCTCGACCAGGACATCGCTGTCCCCGAGTTCCGGCTCCGGCATCTCAGCCAGCCGCAGAGTGCCCTTCTTGTTATACTTATCAACGACGTATGCCTTCATGGCAGTGACTTTCTCAAAGTGATTTTGGCGTGTCGCATGTGCGTTAAATCCCCTCTGTCATTCAAACCGGCAGGCGGAACTGTTTGCGCAGGCTCTTGTCGAATATCGCCGCGGGGGCAAAACGGCGCAGTAGGCTGACCTGGCGCGCTGCCTTGCCGGCGGTGTAGCGCCGCCGCGGGCGGGCATCGGCCGCTGCCTTGACGACCACCTGCGCCACCACTTCCGGCCGGTCGGCTACAGGCATCACATCGCGAAGGAGCGCTTCGAGTCCGGCTCGAGCCTGATCGTATTCCTTCAACAGCGAATCCGGCTGGATTCCGTTCTGGTCGAAGACGGTGCGAACGAATGCCGGCTCGATGACCGAGACGCGGATATTGAACGCACGAACCTCGTGGTCGAGCGATTCCGAATAGCCCTCGAGCGCGTGCTTGACCGCCGAATAATGCGCTGAATACGGCGCCGGCACGAGGCCCAACACCGAGCCGATGTTGATGATGCGCCCTTCGCCACGCCGCCGCATCGACGGCAACACGGCATTGGTCATGCGGATGACACCGAACAGGTTGACGTCGAACAGGGCCTGCACCTGCGCGATCGAGAATTCCTCGGCGCCTCCAAGCAGGCCGACGCCGGCATTGTTGACCAGGAGGTCGATCCGGCCGGTCTGCGAGAGCACCGTCGAAACGAGTGCGGCAACCGCCTCACCGTCGGTCACGTCGCAAACCAGCATGGTCACCCCGTCCGGGCCGTTGCTGGCCTTGCGGCTCGTTCCAAAGACAGTGAAGCCTGCCCGCGCCAGTGCCTCGGCGCTGGCGCGGCCGATGCCCGAGGAGGCGCCGGTCACGACAGCGGTTCTTCCGGAATTCATATTCATTTCGTGCTCCAAAATCATGAGGGCTAGCTTTTTCGCGCCCTTTGAATTACACTCATACTATCAAATTATGACCATAATGCAATAGCAGAAAGGCAATGCAGCCATGCGCTACGAAAAGGGCCGGAAGGACGCATCACGCGGCCGGATCATGGAAGTCGCCGCCGACCGTTTTCGCGGTGACGGCATAGCCGCGTCCGGACTGGCGACCATCATGAGCGACGCCGGGCTGACGAACGGGGCGTTTTATCCGCACTTTCAATCCAAGGCCGAGCTTGTCCGCGAGAGCGTGGCGGCAGCCATGGAGATTCAGTCGCAGCAACTGGCGGAAACCTTGGCCTCCGGTGGCCCGCAGATGGCGATAGAGGCGTATCTGTCGGCCGAGCACCGGGATAATCCGGGAACGGGCTGCGCGTCGGCCGCGCTGTTGCCGGAGCTCGCGCGTCAACCGCCTGAAACGCGTAAGGTCTATACCGACCGCTTGCTGGCTTTGGCCCACCAATTGTCTGCCGCACTTCCGCAGGACAAGGATCCGGAAGGCGTGGCGCTAGCTGTCTTTGCAACGCTCATCGGCGCGCTCCAATTGGCTCGCGCCGTCGAAGGGACGGAATTGTCGGATCGTATCCTCTCGGCGGGGAAAGATGCGGCGCGGACACTGATCGAGCAGCGTTAGGGCGGGGCGCCACCCTTCAGGTCACCCGCGCCCTGCCCCCAAACTCCGCGTCAGCCCTTCGGCAAAACGGCATCGCCTTGGTCGGCGGACTGGCTGCCAGATCGATGGCCGTCCTAAATATCGAGCGCGACCATCATGCCGCGGACTTCGGCCATTTCCAGCAGAAGGTCCTGCAGTCTTTCGTCCAGCGCGGCACCGGTCAGCGCCAGAAGCTCCGTAGTGCTCTCTCTCATCGAGATGACGGCGGCGCCTGTCTTCTCGGCGAGCAGCCGTCCGATGGCCGCTCGGATCAGGTCGTCCTGATCAGACATTGTTCACCTCCCAACGCTCTACAACCTCCCTTTGCCCCCCATGCCTGACCGCCGCTTTCGACGACAGGGCGTGATTTCCCCTACGGTATGATTTTTTGATGCGATGGCGGCTGGCTTTGCTCACGCCAGAAGGTCATCTGAAAGCGACCGATCGTCTTCATTGGCCCGCCAGCCGTTCAACGCCGCCAAGGATGGCAGCAGCGAGAAATTGCCGGGCTGAACCGTTTCAATCGCTGCAAGCAGCGCCAGCGGCACTTCGTGCCGGTAAAGCCCGATGCACGCACCGCCTTCGACCGTTGCCGGCAATTCCGTGAATGTATCGAAAATCGAGAATGTGCCTGTTGGCTCTTCTAGGATTTCGAAACGCTCCATCCCCAAAACCTCCCCTTGCACAAAAGCAGCGACAAACGCCGATGCCTCCCAAAGGTTCCCTCTGGGCGGCATTTTTTTCGCGCCTTGGTTGTAGCGCATATCGGCTGGCCAGTCATGCCGTGGGGACCGCACAGTCAAAATCGCTGCGCACCATTTTAAATCTTGACGCGTGTCAATTTTTTCTAAAACATGCGGAAACGCTGGCATGGCATCGGCCGGCGCTCTGGGAGGAGCAATGCCTGACATCAAAAAGCGCCCGAACCGGGGCTGCGACCCGCACACCACAAAGCGGGCAGCAACCTGTTGGCGGATCGTCGCGCCAGGCGCCGGGGTCGCTTGCGCACCGTCGGACATTGCAGTCGCCGGACAGCGACATTGATGCAGCACATAAAACAATCAGGAGGAGGAAAAACCATGCGCGTGTTCAATTGCCTGAAACTCGGTACGAGCCTGCTTGGCGCAGGCGTGCTTGCAACCATCGTCTCAGCGCCCGTCCACGCCGAGGATGCGGCGAAAGTCGCGGCCATCGTCAAAGGCCTCGACAACCCCTTCTTCCAGACCATGCAGCAGGGCATCGAGGAGCAGGCCAAGGCCAACGGTGTCAATGTCAGCGTTCAGGCCGCCGCCAATATGGGTGACGCCACCGGCCAGGCCGACCGCCTGACCGCCATGGCCATGCAGGATTTCGATTGCTATCTGGTCAACCCGATCAGCGTATCCAACCTCGTCCAGGCGCTGGTGCCGGTCGCCCAGAAGAAGAAGCCGATCGTCAACATCGACTCGACCATCGACCCCGAGCAGGCCAAGGCCGCCGGCTTTGCCGTCTCGACCTATATCGGCACCGACAACGTCGCCGCCGGCGCGCTGGCCGGCGAAGAGATGCTGAAGCTCGTGCCGAAGGGCGCCAAGGTCGCGCTGGTCGCCGGCATCGTCGGCGATGTCGGCTCCAATGCCCGCATCAAGGGCTTCAAGCAGGCCGTCGAAGGCAAGCTCGAAGTCGTGGTGATGGTCAGCGCCGACTGGGATCGCGAGAAGGCGTTGACCGCCGCCACCGATATCCTTGCCGCGCATCCGGACCTCGCCGGCTTCTTTGCCGCCAACGACATCATGGCGCTCGGCGTCGAGCGCGCCGTGCAGACATCCGGCAAGGACGTCAAGGTGATCGGCCTCGACGGCATCGTCGACGCGCTGAAGTCGATTGCATCAGGCGAACTCACCGCCACCGTCGCGCAATACCCCTATGTCGTCGGCGCCATGGGCGTCGAAGCCTGTGCGATCGCGGCCAAGGGCAAGGAACTGCCCGCCAACGTGCCGGCGCCTGTGCTGTTGATCAACAAGGACAATGCCGAAGCCTCGCTGAAGAACTTTCCGCGTCCCGGCGGCGACTATCCCGATCCCTTCCGCGAGATGCTGAAGTGAGCACACCTGCAGACAACGCGCCCGCCGCCCATTCGGCGGGTGCGGAGGAGAGCCGTCCCTCCCTGGCGGCTCTCCTCCTCGATCCCTCCTTCTGGGCCGACTGGGCATCCGTCGTCGGCCTGGTCGGCCTCGTCATCGTCTTCGGCATCGCCCAGCCGGTCTTTCTCAGCGTCGCCAACCTGCAAGCGCTGCTGCTGGCGGCGGCGATCCTGGTCGTGCTGTCGATCGGCCAGACCTTCGTCATCGCCACCTCGGGCATCGACCTGTCGCTGGCCGCCGCCGTCATGCTCGGCGCCATCATCCTCGGCCTCGTCAACGCCGCCGGCTACGGCATCTTCATCGCCTGCGTGCTCGCGGTTCTCGCCACCAGCGCCGTCGGCTTCCTCAACGGCCTGATCATCACCGCAGGCAAAATTCCCGACTTCGTGGTGACGCTCGGTACGCTGTCGGGCATCACCGGGCTTGGGCTCATCCTGTCGGGTGGCGAGCCGACCATGGTCGGCTCGACCTTCCTGCTCAGGCTCGCCTCAGGCTCGTTCGGACCGTTCGGTTATCCGGTCTGGGTGGCGATCGCAGCCGTCATCGTCGCGCATATCGCGCTCTACCACACGCGCTTCGGGGTGCATCTGCTGGCCACCGGCGGCCAGGCCGAAAGTGCCGGCGCGCTCGGCATCCGCACCGACCGGGTCAAGATCGCTGCCTATACAGTCTCGGGCTTCTGCGCCGGCATAGCGGCCATTCTTCTGGTCGCCCGCATCGGCTCGGCCGAACCGCAGATCAACACCAGCCTGCTCTTGAATTCAGTGGCGGCGGTGGTGCTGGGCGGCGTCAGCCTGTTCGGCGGCCGCGCCAGCATTCTGGGACCGGCGATCGGCGCGCTGATGCTCACAGCACTCGTCAACGGCCTGACCTTGCTCAACGTATCGGCCTTCTACCAACCGCTTGCCGTGGGCGCCATCGTGGTGCTGGCGGCGCTGATCATGCGGTATCAGAAATGAGCGCTCCCCATCACATCCCCGCCACTGAGGCGATCATCGCCTGCGAAGGGCTGAGCAAGCATTTCGGCGGCATCCGTGCCTTCACCGACGTCGCCTTCCAGGCTCGCCGCGGCGAGGTCACCGCTGTCATCGGCGACAATGGCGCCGGCAAGTCGACGCTGATCCGCAGCCTGGTCGGCGTGCATCAGCCCGACGCCGGCAATCTGTTCTTCGACGGAAGGGCACGGCCCTTCGCCAATCCCGACGAGGCGCGTAAGGCCGGCATCGAGACCGTTCACCAGAACCTGGCGCTGATCGACGAACTGACGGTGGCACAGAACCTGTTCCTCAACCGCGAGATCGTGCGCCGCATCGGCCCCTTTGCGTTCCTCGACCGCAAGGCGATGAAGCGCGAAGCCCGTTCGATGCTGTCGCGGCTGTCGATCAACGTGCCGTCGATCAACCAACGGGTGCGGCGCCTGTCGGGCGGCCAGCGGCAGGCGATCTCGATCTGCCGCGCCGTCGGCTCCGGCGCCAAGCTGGTGGTGATGGACGAACCGACGGCAGCACTCGGCGTGCAGGAAACGGCCAATGTCGAGGCGCTGATCCGGCGCCTGCGCGAGCAGTCGGTCAGCGTCATCCTGGTCAGCCACAATTTCGATCAGGTCCGCCGTCTGTCCGACCAGATCTGGGTAATGCGGGCGGGAAAGATGGCAGCGACCGTGCGTGCCTCGGAAACGTCAGGCAACGAGCTCGTCGCGCTGGTCACCGGCGCGGCCTGATCGGTCAATCAACAGCTGGCTGTCCTGGCCAGCCCGAGACTTGAAATCTAAAGGGAGTTTGCGAGTGGCACCAATTCGCGTCGGGCTTGTCGGTCTTGGAGAGGTCGCGCAGTCGATCCATCTGCCGGTGTTGAGCGATCAGCGGGAGCGCTGGGTGATCGCGGGCGTGTACGATGTGTCGCCCAGCCTGGTGGCGCTGTGCACCTCGCAACATCCGACGGCAAAGGCTTTCGAGACGGCCGAGGCGCTGATCAATTCGCCCGACATCGACGCGGTGTTCGTGCTGTCGTCCGACGACACCCACAGCCGCTTCGTGCGCGCGGCGATTGCCGCCAACAAGCACATCCTGCTGGAAAAGCCCGCTTGCCTGACGGTGCGCGAGATAGACGATCTGCTGGCGCTGATGCCGGGCTGCGACAAGACGCTTTTCGTCGGCTACATGCGCCGCTACGCGCCGGCCTATCTGGCGGCGAGGGACGAGCTGCCGGCCTTCGCCGACATCACCCATGTCCGCATCTTCGACCTGATCTCGGAAGGCCGGCATTTCCTCAAGAAGAGCCAGAACGTCCTCTATCCCAGGGACATCGACCCTGCCCTGCTGGCGCGTGGCGCAAGCGAACGCGACGCGCTGATCCGCGAGGTGGTCGGCACCGATGCGCCGGCCGACCTGGTGCGCGCCTATCGCGGGCTGACCGCGCTGTCCTCGCACCATATTTCGGCGATGCGCGGGCTGATCGGCGAGCCGGCCCGCGTGCTGGCGGCGCACCGCACCAATGGCGGTGCCAACAC
Source organism: Mesorhizobium sp. M7D.F.Ca.US.004.01.2.1 (assembly GCF_003997785.1). Taxonomy (NCBI): domain Bacteria; kingdom Pseudomonadati; phylum Pseudomonadota; class Alphaproteobacteria; order Hyphomicrobiales; family Phyllobacteriaceae; genus Mesorhizobium; species Mesorhizobium sp. M7D.F.Ca.US.004.01.2.1. Next base: position 17,719 of record NZ_RZRQ01000084.1, read on the forward strand.
ATCAGTCACTTTCGACTACGGCCATTTCGCTTGCCTCTATGATGCCGTCGTCGACGATCTCGGCCTGTTCGACGCCATGATCGAGGTGCGCTCCAACACCAGACGCGTGCGCATCCTCTACGACACGCCCTACATCCGCAGCCTGCCGACGCGTCTGGAAGTCACCGATGCCGGCCCGCTCGGCCCGGTGACGAAAACCTTCGGCCCGCTCTATGGCGACGCCTTCTCCAACGAACTGGAGATTTTCCACCGCCACATCACCGAAGGCACGAAGCCGCTGACCGACCTCGCCGATTCACGCCGCGACCTGGCGCTGATGGCCGAGATCATCGAGCGGATGAAGGAGAGCGGCCAGCGTTGAGGCGCAGCCTACTGCCCTACTGCCCTACTGCCCTACTGCCCTACTGCCCTACTGCCCTACTGCCCTACTGCCCTACTGGCTACTTACCGCAGTGATGATCGTTGATCTTGTTCAACGCATTCGCGTCCGGTCCGACGCGATGGTAGGAGCAGGCTCCAGCAGCCGTCGTGAACAGCTGCTGATCGTAGTAACGCGGGCCGCCGAACAGGAAGTTGATGAGATCGTCATCGGCGGGAACGTAGCGTTCGGATTGGACCCGGCGGTCGTGATGCCGGTCGCCGGCGAAGGCCGGGGCGCAAAGGCTTGAGCCCATGACGAGAGCGAGAGCTAGGATCGCAACGCATTTCGTGGTCATCGGCAACACCCTCCTGGCCATTCCGGAATCGCATCATACATCCAAAATCGCCAGCCGGACAAAAGTTCCAACGAAGACCGCAATAGGCCCTTGCCGAAGCTAACGGCCCCGCTCATCCATGGTGTGTGGAAATTTGGGACCAGCGATGACCGATGCCGGCCTTCATCTCGTCGAAGCGACGATCGACCAACTGCGCCGCGCGCTCGACAATGGCACAGTCACCAGCGTCGAACTGGTCGGAGCCTATCTAAGGCGCATCGCGCATTTCGACCGGCACGGCATCGCTCTCAACGCCGTTCCGGTGCTCAACCCCGATATGTTCGAGGAGGCCGCCACCTCCGACCAGCGCCGCCGCAACGGTGCTGTGCTCGGGCCGCTCGACGGCATCCCCTACACCGCCAAGGACAGCTACAAGGTCGCCGGGCTGACGGTCGCTGCTGGTTCGCCGGCCTTCGAACATCTCGTCGCCAATGAGGACGCCTTCACCATCGCCCGGCTGCGCGCCGGCGGCGCGGTGCTGATCGGCCTCACCAACATGCCGCCGATGGCCAATGGCGGCATGCAGCGCGGCGTCTATGGCCGCGCCGAAAGCCCTTACAACACCGACTATCTGACCGCCGCCTTCGCATCGGGCTCGTCGAGCGGCTCCGGCACGGCGACAGCGGCCAGCTTCTGCGCCTTCGGGCTTGGCGAAGAAACCTGGTCGTCCGGACGCGCGCCGGCCACCAACAACGCGCTGGTCGCCTACACGCCGTCGCGCGGCGTCATCTCGGTGCGCGGCAACTGGCCGCTGGTGCCGACCATGGATGTCGTGGTGCCGCATACGCGCAGCGTGCCCGACATGCTCGAACTGCTCGACGTGATCGTCGCCGACGACCCCGTGACGCGAGGCGATTTCTGGCGCGCGCAGCCCTGGGTCAAGTTGCCGAAAAGCTCCGACGTGCGGCCGCCACGCTATACCGGTCTCACACTGGCGGGGTCGCTGAAAGGTATGCGGCTCGGCGTGCCCAGAATGTATATCGGCCGCGACAGCGAGACCGACAAGCCGATCGAAACCCGGGCCTCGGTGCTTGCCCTGTGGGAGCAGGCGGCGGCCGACCTGAAGCGGCTTGGTGCCGAGGTGGTCGAGGTCGATTTTCCCGTCGTCTCCAACTACGAACGCGACCGCCCCGGCGCGCGCGGCATGGTCGAGCGCGGGCTGGTGCCGCAGGACTTCGCCGAGCGCGAGCTCTGGGATCTCTGCATCTGGGGCTGGGACGATTTTTTGCGCGCCAATGCCGACCCGGCGTTGCCCGATCTCGTTTCGGTCGATGGCCCAAAGATCTTCCCGCAACCGCCGGGCACGCTGCCCGACCGCTATGAGGGCGGCTTCGACCTGAGGGAATATGTCGAGCGGGCAAGAGCCGGCGTCACGCCTTTCACTGACATTCCAACGCTCGAAGAAGGCCTGAAGGGGCTGGAAGCGACGAGGCGGATCGACTTCGAGGACTGGCTGGACACGCAGGGCATCGACGCCGTGATGCTGCCCGCCGCCGCCGATGTCGGGCCGGCCGATGCTGATATCAACGAGGCGTCCGCAGCGCTTGCCTGGCGCAACGGCACCTGGGTCGCCAACGGCAATCTGGTCTGGCGCCATTTCGGCATCCCGACCGTCACCGTGCCGATGGGCACGATGGCCGATATCGGCATGCCGGTCGGCCTGACCTTCGCCGGCAAGGCCTATGACGACGAAAGGCTGCTGCGCATAGCCGGCGATTTCGAACAGTCCAGTCAGCGTCGCACGCGCCCCCCGCGCACGCCCGAACTGCCCGACGATGTGTTTGCGGGCCGCGCTGGCAGGGCGGGTGACGGCAAGGCGCCGGCGCTCACCATCACGCTTGCCGCCGAGACGCGACCTTCCGGTGATCAGCAAGAGATCGTCATCACGCTCAACCTGCCCGGCGAGGCAACTGAGGCGGCCAGCGTCAAGGTGCATGTCAACGGAGAGGCCGTCGCGCTGCAGCGGAGCGACCAGCGCTTCAGCGGGCATGCCCTCGTCCCGGCCGCGGAGCATCAGCGGTCCCACAGCGCCTGGCGCGGCTCGTATGGCTCGATCGTGACAGCGGTGGTGCGCTTGGAGGATGGGCGGACGGCTGGCGTCTACGCGGTCACCGGCGGCATCGGGTGAGCGGAGCGGGAAGAAACCAGCAACAAACGTCGAGTTCTGTGGCGCCCCCCTCTGTCCTGCCGGACATCTCCCCACGGGTGGGGAGATTGGCAGTTTCGGCGCCGGCTCTCTTCCTGCTAGGCCGAAGATTGGCGAAGGTCGCGGTGACGGCCGATCTCCCCCCTCGTGGGGGAGATGTCCGGCAGGACAAAGGGGGCGCCATAGAGCGCCACCGGCAAAATTCCGCCCCTCTCAATCCGTCCTGATCCACACGCCCTTGGTATTGAGATATTCGTCGAGATGCTCAGCCCCACCCTCGCGTCCGTAGCCGCTCATCTTGTAGCCGCCGAAGGGCACCGCCGGGTCGATCGCGTGATAGGTGTTGACCCAGACCGAGCCGGCG
>NZ_RZRQ01000085.1:0-20633 GCF_003997785.1 Mesorhizobium sp. M7D.F.Ca.US.004.01.2.1
GCCAGCACGGCTTCCGTCCAGATCAGCTTGCCGCCCGGCTTCAGAACGCGAAAAGCCTGCGCGATCACGGCGGCCTTGTCGGCGATGTTCATGCCGACATAGAAGCAGATTGCCGCGTCGAATGTGTTTTCGGCAAAGGGCAGTTTCGCCGCGTTGGCTTCGTGGAAGCGAACCTTGTCGGCGAGGCCGGAGAGCTTGGTCAGTCGGCTGGACGCCGCGACAAAGGCTGGCGTGAGGTCGACGCCGTCGACGTCGCAGCCATAGGTGGCGGCAAGGAAGCGCGCCGGGCCACCAATGCCGCTGCCGATATCGAGGATCCGGTCGGTGGGCGAGGGGGCCAGACGAGCAGCATGGTCCTGCGTGGCGATGAGCTCGCGGCCATGCAGCTGGTCGAACGGATAGAGTTGCGCGGCACTGAGACTGTCGAATTTGGCGTCGGGGATCGCGGCCAATATGCGGTCGACGATGCCGTCGCTGCCGTAATGCGTGGTGACGCTGCTCATGGGTACTCCCTAGTGCGCAGCTTCCCACTATTGCGTGAGTTCGGCAATGTTTGGCGCCCGTGGAGTTCCAATGTCCGCGCCGATGAACCCAATTGTCGGTCCGGATATCCTCCGCAAGGCGCTCGGTGGGCGTCGCCCAATCGGTGTAAACGAAGTTCCCTGGTTCGCCTCCAGCTCAGCTGATGGTGGACAGAATAAGAACATCGAAGTCAGGAAGCTCTTGACGATAGAGGAATATATTCCTTATTTGATGAGATGTAGATTAGCAGTAGGCGGTCGGTGAGATCGCGACAGCGCGGCGTGACCGGTCGGACAGAACATCGTTCCGATCAGATCGGGACCAGTCACGGAAATGTGCGGGCGGATAGTCCGGGATGCCTTCTGCCAATGGCGTCGTGTCGAGCAAGCCGATGAACGCCTGCTGAGCGAGCGGCCGCAGCAGAGCCGTTGGGAATTTACGCGTCACAACGCACCTCAGGAGCAGCCGAAGCGATGCATGACCTCATCGATTTCTTCCAGACCAACTCGGTGCTGGTAGTGGCCAATCCAACGGTGTTTGCAACCTGCGCTGTCCTTTTTGCGAGTGGCGGTTTTGTGGTTGGACGATACTTTTTGACCGAACGCCTCGCCAACCTCGAGAGCCGCATCGCGCGGCGCGACGAGGAAATCAAGGAATTGAAATCTCTTGGTTCGGCGAAGCACTCTGAGCCTCCCCTCGTTCCCATCATAGGTACCAGCGCGATCGGCGCATACGAGTGTCGTGAAGTTTCGTGGTGCGAGGCCTGTGGTCGCAATCCCAATGATGACAGCGGCGTTTCAAGCGGCAAAACAGCGGCGAGCTTTGCAGGTCTCGCGTGGCATGGGTCAAAAACAGGACGATGAACAAAATGAGGAGGGCGAAGGCGATTCCGGTGATAAGTGGCATTGCGCGTTCTCTGGCGATCGAACCTGCCGGACGACTGCACTCCCTGACAAAGAAAAGCCCGCAGAACAGTCAGCCCGATCGTATGACGCCCGGCTCTTCGGGGGACGGATCACTGATCGGCTGCCGCCGGGATTCGTCGCGCATCACGTCCGAGAAGTTGACGGTGGCGACCAGATAGCCGGCCTCATCATATACCTTCGTGATCGACGCGGTTTGATCGACGCTTCGATGCGCAAGCAGCACTGCGTGAGCTTTTTCGATGGCGCGCGGACTTGCGAGGTCTACGCTGGCCAACTCTTCCTCGGATATCGTCGTGCGGTCGGAATCGATGGTCTCAAAGCGGAATTTTGGCATGGACATCTCCTGTCATCAAGCAAATGTCCCTTGAGCCGTTGTGTTCCAACTTGGCCATGCGTCGTCATGGAACAACGGGTAAATATCGTCGGCTTCGACCACAGCGGACGGGCAACGGACGGTCCGGCATCCCCTCGTCTGGCCGGCGCCAGGGCGGCCTCAACGCAACCGAGCGATCACATTGGTGCTTCGATGGACTGCACTTGCTCTCAGTGCGGTCGGCGCAACAGAGTAAAGGTCAGCCTTCGCGACCTTGTTGTACTCGTTTTTGGGTCGAACCCGAGCAACATCGTGAGCCCGGCCACAACGCTTGATTCGTCCAGCCAAATCACTGCCTGGCCCGGATCGAATCGCGGCAACGCTAAATTCGGGCCCTCCTTGCCCCTTTCAAGGCGCGACCGCGACACAACATATCACCGAGCAGCTTGTCGAGCGACCGGTGCCTTTTAACCGTCCAGAAGCTTTCCTATTGTAAAGGAGGTTCATGAAACCGCTACGGCATTTTGGCGAACCAACCCGCCGTCTCTTCCTGTTGAGAACGGCTTTGCCCATCATCATTTTCACGCTGGTAGTGGCTACCGTCACCACAGGACTTTTGCTGTGGTCGGCTATCCAGACTGACAGTGTTGCCGTGTCGCGACAGAAAAGCCTAGTTGCCCTTATCGTATCCAATCTGGAGAACGGAGTGGCACATGACCAGGAGAGCGTCACGGTTTGGGACGATGCGGTCAATGCGCTGCGGACCCGCGACGCAAAATGGATCGATACCAATCTCGGAAGTTGGATGCACACCTACTTTGGCCATGACGAGGTCTACATTCTCGACGCCAATGACACCCCGGTCTACGCATTCGTCGACGGCTCGACTGCTGCGTCCTCCAGCTACCGTTCCGTTAGCCAGACGACAGCGCCTCTTGTCGTTCATCTTAGGGCAAGACTGAAACGTGGGGACACCGAGGGAGTAACGGAGCGGGTGCTCACGATAGGTGCCTCCGATATGGCCGTTGTCTCGGGCCATCCTGCCATTGTGAGTATAAAGCCGGTCGTTTCCGACAGTGGCCACATCGCGCAAATACCGGGTCAGGAGTTTCTGCACGTCGCGATTCGATATCTCGATGGCGGTTTCCTTAGCTTGCTGCGCCAGGATTATCTGCTCGACGGCGCGCGTTTCTCCTGGGCGAATAGGCTCGCCTCGGCAGAGACATCTTATCCCCTCATCGACCGATCTGGCTCGACGATCGGCTTCTTCGTCTGGCAGCCATATCGGCCCGGGACCTTCGCCCTTTTTCAACTGCTTCCAATTGTCGTCGCCTTATTCGCGCTGGTGCTGGGCGGTGTCGGTGTAGCCCTGAGGGCCTTTCGCAGGCGAACTTTGAAGCTGATTGAATCGGAAGGTCGAATCTTTCACCTCGCCCACCACGACTTCCTCACGGCGCTGCCCAATCGTGTCCAATTCAACGACCGTTTGGCTGACGCGCTATCGCGACTGCCCTCGACGGGAGAGCAACTGGCAATTCTTTACCTCGACCTCGACAGGTTCAAGCAGGTTAATGATACCTTTGGTCACCCCGCCGGCGATGAGTTGCTTAGGGAGTTCGCAGACCGGCTGAGGCGGCTAACCACTGATGCAGATACGGTCGCGCGCTTGGGAGGCGACGAATTCATCATCATCCAGCGTTCGGTCGCAGGCGAAGATGAGGTCAAGACATTGTGCGAACATTTGCTCGAGACCGCTCGCCGGCCATTCCAAGTCGCGGGAGCTCAGCTCTTTGTGGGGGTGAGTGTCGGCGTAGCGTTCGCTCCAAGGGACGGATTGGAGTGGGTGGAGTTGGTGCGCAGAGCAGACGTTGCACTGTATCACGCCAAAGCCGGCGGCCGCAGCGGTTATGCATTCTTTGGAACCGAGATGGACCAGACGCTGGTAATGCGCAAGGGTCTCGAACAGGACCTGCGCACTGCTTTGCAAGCGCCCTGCCAGATCCAGGTTCACTACCAACCGCTATACACTGCAGATACAAACAGGATGACGGGCGTCGAAGCCCTTGCTCGCTGGTCGCATGTGGAGCGTGGTTGGGTTGCCCCCGACTTGTTCATACCGTTGGCCGAAGAAACGGGGCTCGTTGAACAACTGGGCGAGCTGGTTCTCCGGCAGGCATGTCTCGATGCTGTGCACTGGCCAATAGAGACATTGTCAGTGAACGTGTCGGCTTTGCAGCTGAGCAATCCGAGTTTCGCCATGAGGGTGACGAGCATCTTACTGGAGACTCAGATGGATCCTCGACGGCTCGAACTCGAGGTTACCGAAAGCACGCTATCTCAAAACCGGACTGAGTGCCGGCAAAACATCGAAGCGTTGCGCAGCATCGGCGTGCGCTTTGCTCTTGATGATTTCGGGACGGGATTTTCCTCGCTTGGACGCCTGCAAAGCCTGGACGTCGATCGGATTAAGATCGATCGGAGTTTTGTGCAGGGCTTCGGTCACTCAAATGGTGACGAGGCTATTGTTCAGGCCATAGTCGACCTGGCCCGCGCCACTGGTCTCAGCACCACGGCGGAAGGTGTGGAGACGCAGAGCCAGTGCGATGTTCTGCGCAAACTCGGCTGCGAGCAGCTACAAGGATTCTTGCTGTCCAGGCCCGTGCCCAAGCAAGAGGTTGAAGATCTCATTGCGGGCGCAGCAAGGCGCGCTTCCGCCTGAGGCCGCCGAATTGGCTCCGCCCGGCTGGTGAACGGGCAGTTTCGATATGGCCCCCTCGACTTGCGCCCGCGATGGTGCTTTCCTGTCTTGCTGGAGAGGCAAGGAATGGCATGGCAAGGCTCGGCCGGTTCATACTCTGGCTGTTTATCGCGCCAGGCGACATTCTCTCCGATCGGCTTGGCGTTACCAAAGACCAAAACCGCGACCTCGTTCGCATGCTCGTCAATTCGCTCTTCTGGATATTGATCGTCATCATCGGCTTAGCGATCTGGACGTCACGAATGCCGGCGTTCCGATAAGCGGAGATGTAACTACGCTGTTGAAGTGGTGCAGCGAGCGCAGTTCTCCCGTGGAGCCGACGTATTCAAGCGCCTGGTATTTTCGCTGATCAGGTTGCCATCTTGTGTCCACTGCCAAAGCAGACAAGCGCTCCGGATTGGCTTTGGTGGAACAGCTTCGTCAGCACATAGCTGCGGGGCACAAAGCGGCGCCCGCTGTTTGTTACCCAACTACGACTGAAGTCCTAGCGGTGGCCGGCAAAGGTCCGCACTCGGCAACATTTGGCGCCACCGACCGTTTCGAAACGACCGCCGATTATTAGTCCCTTCATCGTCGGTCGTACCCGCCAGACGGGGGCGGGTACTCATTTGCGGAGGATTCGGGTGCGGCTTGGCGAGGTCATAGCAAAACACGTTCACTGCGCTGCTCGTCAGTGGCATTGTCGGAATTTTGTTCTTCCTCTCGGGTCGGATACCATGGCCCGACCGACATGGACGGATGGTGATTATCCAGCCGATTGACCGAATAACTACGACCTCGACCGAGACTCAACTGCTGCTACCGGCCACTTTTGACGCGACTAAAGCGCCTGCGAGACCGAAGCGTCTGGCCTCGAACCAATGATAGACCAAGCCAATGCCACGTCTTGTGCTGAGCCTATTCGCCTATCTTTTTTGCTCCACGCTTCTTCAGGCTCAAGCGTGGCAGCCCTTCGGCGTCCGGCAGCTTGGCTTCACGTTCGATGTTCCTCCTGGTTTCGTGCTGACACAGCATGAGGATCAGGGTGCAGCTTTTCAGGGCCCAAGAAACGCGTTTCTTGCCGTATGGGGTGCAAGGCTCGGCAAGGCCAGCTTTCGCGCAGAGATCGAACATCGGATGATGGAGGACGAAAAGGCGGGCTGGCAGCTCAGCTACCGGCGCGTCACCCCGAAATGGGCTAGCTATTCGGGAGTCAAGAATGGCGAAATCCGTTACGTCCGTGCCATTAAAGTCTGCAACGACCGCGCCGCTCTTTTCACAATCAATTACAGCAGATTTGAAAAGACACCGTACGATCCAATTGTTGTGCGTATGGTGCGGTCTCTGAAAGCCGAAGGCTGCTAGCCGACAGGCGCAGCGACTTTGTGTTGGTACTGCAACATGGCGTTAGAGCCGCACCACCTTGTCAAGGCGAAGTCTTATTCGCTGGCCTTCCGCATATGCCATCGCGAGCGATTCATGCTCAAATGAATGGGTAAGTTCTCCGTCATCCGACACTATGCGGACGAACCACTCTCCGCATGCCTCGATCATTTCAACGCAAGGTGAGACCTTGCCTTTCGGGTGCACGCTATCCATCGCAGCCTCCCCTAAAAAGGAAGATTAAATCCGTCAGGATCAGGCCTGCAAGGCTTTGTAAAATACGTACATTGCGTAGAACCCACCCGATGCGTTGATGGTCAGAAGCTTGTCGGAACTTTAGCTCGCTCTAATAATTTATGCGGCAGCGGGATCCCAACGGCCCGTGAGCTCCACCCCAGGGGCGACCCGCCGCTGCCGTGAATGGGGCGGCGGGATTCCGCTGAACTTGGGGTCAGTCAACACCATGCGCGACGGCGTTCCGGTCCGAACATGCACCCTAGAAGCTGCCGTTCCTGATCAGCCAGGGCGTTGTCACCACGCTCTACGTCTCGGCGATTTCCATCGTCATCGCTTCGGTCATCGCGGTCGCCGGCGCGGTCGCCAAGCTTTCCAGCAATGGTTTCGCCTGCGCCATCGCCAGCTTCTACACGTCCTTCTTCTGCGGCCTTCCGCTGCTCATGCAGGTTTACCCGATTTATCTCGGCCTGCCGCAACTCGGCTTCGTCATCAACGCGGTGCCTGCCGGCATCCTGGCGCTTTCGCTCTGCTACGGCGCGTACATGACCGAGATCTTTCGCTCCATACAAAGCATCGACCGCACCAGTGGGAGGCGTCGCGCTCCATGGGCTTCGGCTTCGCCTTGATAGTCGGCCACCTCAAATTGCAAATTGAAGCACTTTCACGCCTCACAGCAGCCGGTCTGCCCATAGTGAAAATCTATCCCCACGGCCGTCACGACCGACGCAAAAGTCATCCGGCAGGACATCCTTGGTAACCCTTTTGGCGCAATTGCGTGAACACTGAGGTTTCATGAGCTTGCGAGTTTCCGGGTCATCATGGTCCTTCCAATGGCTCTCGCCGCACCAGTCATGACCTAGGGCTGGAAGGCGGTCATTCACGGTTCATTCATCATATTAGGCCACGATCATATGCGGACATGACAGGTAGATAGTACATGCCTCGAAGCCCTCGGCGCTAGTGATGCGCCGGGGGCTTTAACTTTCATCTCCGGCAGCACGTTTGCCTGTGACATTGTGGTGGTTCCCGATCTGTCGACGGAGATGAGAAGCATCACCACCGGCACCCAGCGAAATAGGCGCCAACGCAAGCGCCACTTCACGGAGCCTCCTGCAGAATGGACGAAAGTTCCGACAACATTTCACCGATTGCCAATGGGCCGAAACGGCACTTCGCTCGCAGGTGGTAACTTGAGATCGACTTCGAACCGGTCACCCAATCCTCGCTCGCGATCACTGCGCGGCGTGTGGAGTGCCCCGGAGCGCTCGCGCTGCCTCACAATGGCCGCAACCACCGTCAAGCTGTTCCGTGCGTTTTACAATTAGCTTAAGTCCTATCGCCCGCGAAACGCGCGCCGGCAGGTTCGTGGTCCCGTGGAACCCCACGGCCACAAGACCGTTTCATCGTGAAACGCAGTCTTTCACCGTGAAACGGAGGTCGCTACCATGGATTGGAACCGGGTCGAAGGAAATTGGAAGCAGGTCAAGGGGAAGGTGAAGGAGCAGTGGGGCAAGCTCACTGATGATGATCTCGACCGCGTCGCGGGTAAGCGCGATCAGCTCGAAGGCATAATCCAGGAACGCTACGGCATTGAGAAGGATCGCGTCCGCCGTGACGTCGATGACTGGTACGATCGACAGGGCTGGTAGGTTCACGGCACCTTCGCCTACCACGGTCGCTGGTTCACATAGTTTGGCCGTCGCAATTGCTGGGGTACTTTGGCTGCTCAACTTTAGGAGCTACCCGGCCATGCGGAGCTGCGGCAGCCCTGCATGGCGTGTCGGTTCGCCATAGCTGGCAACCACGCGGTCTCGGCCCGGCATCCCAAGGCAGAGTCGTTCCATGATAGTGCCCTAGACTTGGACAGGCGATAAGCATGAGTGACGAAGTGGCGCCCATGGCGACGACGCTGGAGCGTCTGCACAATCGGGCTAATCCACGATGAGCTCTTGTCGAACGGGGGCGTTATTCGAACCATGTGCTTTGGCGCTTAACTTCTCGTGCGCGGCCGTTGTCCGGCGATCGGGCGCGGTCTTATGCGCGCCGAGCTACCCCAAGGCTCGGCGACTTGAGCAATGCGCGGATAACGAAACGAATGTGAGCACGGATTTACGGCGCGTGACTTCGCCTCCTGTGCTCCCTGCTGCGAGCCTTTCGACGGGCAACTCTCAGTTCAGCAAGGGTTGGCCTCCACCAGCCTCTTAGGCGTTCAGCCGGCCCGGCGGCTGATCGAGCAGGCCATGTGCTCACAAGTTCGGCCAGGGTTGCCGAACGCCAGTTACCCCAAACGAAGTCACCACTTGCAGGCAAGGCGTGGGGATAGAAGGCGGCTGCGTCTGACAGCTCAACGAGTTCACCGGCAAATTCGCTGAAGACGACAATCCCGTACTGCTCGGTGGCGACGGCGCGGCCCAAGGTGGGTAGATCCTGAGCTGGCAACGGGTAGCGGTGGCGCCGGCGTTCACCAGCCCGCTGTTGTGCGGCTCTACAGGCTTCGGTGTTTCTGGCGGCCGCACGTCGCCGTTTTCTTTCCTCCGGTTCGGCATGCTGGGCAGCCCGTTCGATGCTTGGCCATCGTGCCCGGAGAGCCTCATATGAGCGGAATGGAACTCTCCAGGCCCGCAATTCATCGTCCCAACTCGCCCACGGGACAGCGCGCAGTTCTTCAAGCACAGTCCTCGAATAAGGCGTGCGGACGCGCAGGTCGTCCGCGATGTCCAGATACCGGCTTGAGATTGGCTCGAAGGCGAAGGCATCTCGTCCCTTGCTATCGTCATGGGGTACTCGCAACGCCGCCTCTTGCGCCAGCCAGCGGTCGATCCGCTGGGCTGCGGTCTTTCCGGGTACGAACCAGCTCTTGCGCTCGTCGCTCCATCTGGCACGCGGAAATGCTTGCTGAAACCGCTCGACCGCCATTCGATCGTATGAAAAGCGAGCTTCGGCACCAATTGCGTCCTGTTTCTGGGGCGCGGGACCGGCGTTGGAATCCGTCATAGTGCATCAACCGAGTTGGCTGGATGGAACGCCGCGCCAGCCCTAAGGTTCATTAAACGACACGCCGCAGAAATATGGCGCCTGAATGATGCCCAATGCTCGGGAGCGGCGCTGTGAACTTTCCCCGCGCTGGGCGGTTAAGGAGAGCCGATGGATGAACGATGCCTCAGGTTGGCTAGGCCGCTCAGCCCTGGAAAGACCACTGACAACTTCATGTTCATATCGGCAAGGTTTGTTGAGAACTCCAGGTGATCCGCATCGCAACCTTCAACTTGAACGGCGTGAACGGACGTCTGCCCGTGCTCATCAAGTGGCTGGGCCAGCACGACTATGACATCGTGTGCCTTCAGGAATTGAAGACGTCGGATGAGAAATTTCCTGCCGAAGCCATTAGGAACGCTGGCTACGGCGCGATCTGGCACGGACAAAAATCCTACAATGGTGTAGCCATACTAGCCCGGGGAAAAATGCCGCTGGAACGTCGACGCGGCCTGCCGGGGGATTCTGGTGACACTCACAGCCGGTACATCGAGGCCGAGGTGGATGGGGTCGTCGTGGGATGCCTGTACCTCCCAAACGGCAATCCGGCGCCGGGCCCGAAATTCGACTATAAGCTGCGCTGGTTCGACCGTCTGATCAGCTACAGCCAGTTACTGCTCACAGAAGGTGTCACAACCGTTCTTTGCGGCGATTACAATGTCGTGCCAACGCCGATCGATGCCGCGGTCCCAAGACGTTGGGTAGGCGACGCAGTCTACTTTCCGGAGAGCCGGCAAGCCTATGCCAAAATGCTTGGTGACGGCTGGATCGATGCCGTCCGTCGCATCCATCCGGAGAAAGGCATCTACACCTATTGGAACTTCTCCTACGGGGGCGGTTATGACCGAAGCTCAGGCCTGCGCATGGACCATCTCCTCCTCAGCCCAACCCTTTCGACCAGCTTACGTGATGCCGGCGTCGATGCTGCCTTGCGAGCTTGGGAAAAGCCGAGCGATCATGCGCCAGCTTGGATAGAGCTCGATCTTCCGGGAAATCGAAAAACGCCATCACCCACCGCCGACAAAAGTTCCATTCTGGCAAATTTCGTTCCTGGGCCCTAGAGTTCACAACTGCTTTTGTGCGACCGCCTGAACGATGGTGAACGGTGAAAGCATCTGGACACATACCTCAACCTAGCGCCATGTCATCGGATGAACGATTGCGAAAACGCGGTGCAACCGTGGGGAGAAGGCCGCAGCGTTGTCGCGCCTATGACTGCCGCGTGGCACCCAGATGTCTTCAGCGGCGACCCCCAGGCTTCGGTCAGCAACTTCGTGATGGGCCGCCTTGCTTAAGATCCGAACCGGGCAGTGACTTGGTTGCCCTGACAGATCGTTCAAGAAGCGGATCCGCCCGAAAATCGGACTGTCAGACATCCTAGAATCACTACCTGAGGAGCGCCGCGCGGTGATGTAGACCTTATGGCGGTCGAGCGCTTTGCGCACCGCGGCGCTTTCCATTCTGGCTGGTGACCGAACTGACCATTTCTATTACGCGGACTCTTGTATCGCCCGCGCCCAGCGGACGCGGGCCTCCCAAGACACCAAGATCAGCAGCCGTGCCAGGACGGAACGCGGCAGCCGCGATTGAATTAGCTAAGGCTGAAAATAGTTCCAGAATCCGAAATGTTGCCCCCGTGGCCGCAACAAAGCCAAGGGCCGCACGTTGGTCGGTTGGAGAGCCTTTAGGAGCGCGCTGGTGCCGAAATATCATGTCGAGGAAATGGACGGCGACAGCGTCACAGCGGCCCACATCGTCAATGCGACCACGCCTTTGAAGGCCGCCAGGGAAGCAACCGAGCGCGAAGTCACGTTGCGCACCAGCGAGCCAGTGTGGATCCGGGTCACGGACGAAAAGCGCGGCCACGTCTTCGAGTACAGTTTCAGCCTATGACGAAGCTATCAGACCTTGGCCCTCCAATTCCCGGCACGCTGCACGGCGGTGAGGATATCCCGGAAGATCAGCATTTCTATCATGCCCCTCTTGCGGGCAGAAGGTCGATCAGCGCGATTTGCGCCATGGGGAGCCATGGCACGAGCCGCTGGAACTCGAAGATAGCGCCGAGATCATCCAGTTTCCTCGTAAAGAATAAGATAGGCCCCGCCGGCCGGCGCAGATGGCATCGCATAAGACTGAAGTCCATTGCCAGTCAGCCAAAAGGCCATGCCCGGAACATTCCTCCATTCCGGTTGTTCTCGGCTTAGCTTAACCGGAGCCCGACAGGGCACCGCGTCAGGGGAACTGCACATGCCTTTATCCGATGATCTACGCGACATGCCAATGGAGTTTCAGTGCCCGGCTTGTTCGCATCCAATGGTCAGACTCGGCTCCTGGCTCCGAACGATCGGCGCGTTCAGATGCGATAGCTGCGGGGTTTCGGTCCGCATCGGCTATGCAAAAAAGCTGTCTATCTTCGAGCGCTATCGTAGGAATTCACAGTCTCAAAAGAGTTACAACGGCACCGACAGGGACATGCGCCGAGCCCCTCGCGGGTTGCCGCTCAAACATCCTAGTGCTGACAAATCCGATTCGGAAATGGCCGGCGCGTTATTGCCCGGTGAGAACAATAGTGAAACTAGCGCCGGCCACTGCGGCAACTTTGAGGGGATTGCCACCTGGCTGAGTTAGAGCGAACTAATGGGCCGGCAATTGCTTGGTTAAAACC
Organism: Mesorhizobium sp. M7D.F.Ca.US.004.01.2.1; assembly: GCF_003997785.1. Lineage (NCBI taxonomy): Bacteria > Pseudomonadati > Pseudomonadota > Alphaproteobacteria > Hyphomicrobiales > Phyllobacteriaceae > Mesorhizobium > Mesorhizobium sp. M7D.F.Ca.US.004.01.2.1. The sequence goes on from NZ_RZRQ01000085.1 coordinate 11,817, forward strand.
GTACAGAGAATCTCCCTGGGGCAACCCTCAAAAGAGAGTAAAAATATTCCCTTCGTCGGAAGGGAGGCCGCGATGGTTCAACCACATTTAGATAGCGCAAAAGCGGTCATCGAAGCGGCCGCTCTCGTTAGGCAGCACACGATGGCAGGAACTGCCGGATTCTTTGGGGACATGGATCGATCCCGGAAGTCTATCCAAACGTCACGAGATCTCCTGAGGCGCCTTCGTGAACGTCATCGCGACGACATGGCGCGAGCTTGGGAGGATACAGGCCCGGTTCCCGTTGTTGTCTCGGCCTTCGATGCGGACATCCTCCGCTCTGTATTTCGAGATTTGATCCTGGAAACGAAGGTACCAGAGGCCCAATGGCGCAATCTGGCTAGGAGCCTGGTATTCGAATTTACCGGATGCGATCGGACCGAAGCAGGCTTGGTTGACTGGATCATCAGCAAGTAGCCAGTCGCCCTAACGTGAAATTAAAAGCCCGCCACCTTTCGGCGGCGGGCAAGGTCTCATGGGGAAGCACTCTGTGGGTCAGTGCACGTAACGAATTTCGTCGGCGTGACAATGTTCCACAACTGCAGACACGTTGCACAAAAAGCCGCCCAAGGCAGCGGTACATTCCGTGTACCGTAGACGGCGCCAAATGTTGGCGCAACTCGTCCAGCCCGCTACATAGCCTTGAAAGGCGCCCGGAAACTATGTCTCGTCAAACCGACCTTCCCGGGTAGGATGACGGGCTATGGCGGCCTCCTCTTCATCGTCAGGCAAGGCGTCGTCGCTGTTCTGATAAGCGTTGTCATCGTCTTCCTCGACGCCATCCATTTCGATACCGGTATTCGTTTGGGCTGTTGCGAGATTGTCGTCGCGGTCGGGTTCGATGCCGATAGTCTCGCCCTCACCATGGACCTGATCACGATGCCAGTCGTTGGTCTTGTCCGGCGTTTTGACAACTGCTTCGCGAGTCCCCCGGTCTGTGTCCTTGCGGGGGTCGGGGCCGGGCATATCGAGCTATGATTTGGGGTGCGTGGCGTGGTTCTCCTTTTGAAGACAAACCACTTCGGACATTCAAGGTTCCTCACCCCGCCACGCAGCACGCGCCAGATGTCGTGCCGATAGGCGTTGAACAGTGAGGCCACGGCAGGGGCTGCCATGCCGGTCACACCCTCGACCGAATTGGTAAAAGCCGGCGGCCCGGTCCAGCGGGCTCTGCCCTTCCTTCGTTCGCATGTTTCACTAAAATTCCCAGGAATACATATTTCTTCACCAGCCGGCAGCACATCCCAACAACATGCCGCCGGTTAGGTCCAGCGGCCCTCGCTGCGAGCCCCCTCGCAACTAAGCCGTTGGGCCGCAAGTTGTGGAATCGCGCCGGCACGAAGGCGCCGAAGACAAGGAAGTGTTGCCCGATGCCACGGACAGACAAAGGGGAGGCGCTGAGGCTGTCAGTTTTTGTCGATCCTACCGACGCAGTAAATGCCGCAATGGAGCTCTATGGCTCGGAGGCGCAGACCGCAGCGGCCTACTGTGCAATGGAAGCTCACTTCGCGGGTCGACCAGCCGATTTCCGTTTGTGGTGCTCAGTCTTCCGAGAACTCACCCGCGCCAATATTCATTGACGCGCCTGTGTTCGATCCGGATAAGGCGAAGTTCTACCTCAAGGCAGGTCAGTCGAACCATACCTGGATTTGAGTGCGGCAGACGCCGCGTTTGGTGGCATGAAAGGCGAGTGGGAACAGCGGATGGGGGCCGAACGTTCTGTGTTGAGCCAAGGAGCAAACGACATGCGAAAATGCGCAATCGCCGCTGGCGTGATCAGTCAGTTTATTGTTTCGGCCTTTGCAGCCACTGAATATTGGGTGGCGAAAGATGCGGTCTCGAAGCAGTGTGAGGTGGTCACGAAGAAGCCCGATGGAACCCTGGTTATCCCTCTCACGAAGACCAGATACAAAACAGAGGCGGAGGCGAACGCAGCAATGACAAAAATGCCAAGCTGCAAGAAATAACTGCCGCTGGGCAGTCCTGTCCGCCGCTGTCCCCGTCATCCGGCCACCTCAGCTGCTGCATGTGTTTGGAGCGCTTGGGTCCGCAAGCGGAACAAAGGAGCTAAGTGACAATTTCTAATGGAAAGGATTGCGGACGCAAAACGGATTCGTGCCATGACAATGCTATTCGAACTACTCGACTCGGATGGTCGCCGGCGAAGCGCGCTCTACCACGCGGCGCGGTTGTCGATGCTCCATGATCGAGTACTGATGCGTTTCGACAAGGTTGAAGAAGCGGCCGACAAGGTTGAGCGTGCCGCCGCCTTCCTGGTTGATGTTGCCCACGGAACCGCCATCGACGCGTTCGATGACGCAGCTTTCAGCAATTCGTCGGCAGCTTTCCTTCACCTCGAAGTGGGTCAGACACTCGGACTCTGACTGCGGAGACCAACATTCGATCTTGGCGCCTCCTCGGCGGAAGCGGAGCACCGGGCAAGGGCAGGCATGACCTGGCCTGAAAGAGTGAGATTCCTGACCGGGTTCAGTAAGGAACTGGTTCAGGCGATTTTCCGTCGAGAACCCTCCTGCCGGTCTTGTCGGCGCAGCCGAGAGCGGCCCCTACAAGTTCGAGGGGCGACGCTCAAGGAATACCCTGGGCTCGGATATGTCTGGCTTGGGATGAACGTGGACAACGGCCGCTCAAGGACATCCGGGTTCGGCAGGCTGTGCAGTATGCGATCAACGTTAACATGGTTCTCCAGGCCTCAAGTTGGGAAATTACCGTTCATCGTCATCTCCGGTTCCATTCGCCCACCGCTTCGGTAAGGTCTGACGCAGGCCAGCAGCGAGAGCAGCACCTTTTTTCGACGCTCTCCGACTTCCACAGGGCGGGAAAAGTTGACGGGACTTGAGTGACGGCAACAAAAGGTGATTTGAGTTTCAGATGAGCCGCATATCGATCGCCCAAGAGCTTGAGAGTGCCGCCGACCGCATCGCGGATATGTCGCGGGCGGATTTGCAGATCATCCTTCGGCGGGCCGCCCTGATGCTCCGCAATGTGGCTGGCGTGCCTCTGGAACCACCGACCGAGGATGCGTTGAATTCAATCGCCGCAGAGATGAAGATGACCCGCCCCGACCTCATCGCGACGATTTTGCGGGATTGGCTTGAGACAAACACCTACCTGCCTTTCCATGTGTTTGACGATGACACAACGACAGATGGGCGGGGATAGGGCTTCCGCGATCACGCCATAACGCCAAACTGAAGAATCGACCAAGCTTCAGACGCGGCGGACCTGGTTGTCCGCATGGCCGGCGCCGAATCCCATAGCTCCCACCCTTGGCGCCGGCCATCTTGCGATTGCAGGTATCCAGATGCATTCTGCGCATTATGCCCGAGCAGCAATACCTGGACCATCGCCTCGAATGCCCGTATTGCCTCACAATACGACTGAGAATTCCGGATGGCGCCAAACCGGAAACCCAGATTGTTTGCGATGATTGCGGAAAGTACCTCGGGACGTGGGATGAACTGCTGACCGACTTTGAGAAGCAAGGTGGAAACACTGGGGTGTTCCGTCTCGAAAAGGGTCGGATCAGGCGGGTCGATTAGCAGGACAGGCCGGCTGAAAACTCGGCTACGCCTAAGGGTTCAAAGGCTTCTTCAACATCCGTGCCTCTCGCACCAGGGACGCCCAATTGAACCCGAGGAAGCTGATAAGCTCGCGGGCTTGTGCTTCGGTAATGCCAGTCTCGTCGACAAGACGGCGGGCCATGGTGCCTCTACCATCGGTCGGCGGCTTGCCTGGTTCATCAACCACAGATTGTTCCCCACCCGACCGAACGGTCTCGAAGGGGAAACGTTCCGGAGCTAGCCGGTCAGAGCGCTTTCTCTACGTCTGAATTCAAAATAGCGAGGTCGAAACCGGGTTGGCAGCGTCACAACAAGGTCAGTGACGCGGATCCACTTGCAGCAAGCGCCTCGCAGCGTAACCTTCTGTCCTAACGCTGCCTCTGCTGCCTCGAAAGGCGTGCGACCCTTTGCGTCGAACGTCGAAACAATGGATTCCCCGTCCATTTCCTCAATGCGGTAATTCTTCATGGGCTGCCTTCGGATGGGTGGGCACCGAGCGAATCGTTCTGACCAGGATAGGGTTTCGTTAGCTATCGCTCAACTAAGACCGAAGTCCCTCAGCGCCTACCCGGCCGGGTAGGCGGCCTAACCGGTCCTGTGGTGCTCAACGGGATGAACTCGACTTCCTGCCCGGTGACATCCCGCACGGCTTTCAACAGCACCTCATGCAAGAGGCGCGTCTGCCGGTAGTGGTCGCAATGCAGCGATATGAACGGCTTGAGGATGCTTAGGTGCAGCGCTTCCGCTGCCACCAGAAAGCCCTCGATTTCAGCCTGGGATAATTGCTTTGACGGTTTTGATCTGACCATTTGGCGAACTCCTTGGTTGAGGAATCGCCGCAACGGAAGGATTATATTCCTCGCCTCGATCTCGGTGGCAAGGGCTATTTGGGCAAGCAAGGCTTCATAATGCACAGTTGCATCTTGCGCAGCATATAACGCCCGCCGTGTGGCAGCGTGCCACCGCCACACGAACGGCTCGGCAACAAAGTCGCCAACAGTGGCGAATGCCCCGTTGCAGACCTTAAGCTGGGATCAAGAGTGCAATTCGATGGATGCCAACCACCTTGCTGATGTTGGTGGCTTTATCTGACTTTCCCTTGCCGCAGCTGTAGATGCCGCCATCTTTGACGGTATAGGCCGGAATTCCTTTCTTCTCGATTTTGAACTCCCCGGCAATGATGTGGCAGATCATGTCCATATCCATCATGGGCTGGTCGTCCGGATCCGAAGCTCCAGGTTGGTAAATCACATCGATTATCTTGATGCTCTTATAAGCACCGATCTGTGACTCCTGTTCCCCGACTTCCACCATCCGTCGCCCGTGCCCCATGTCCATGCCATCGGTGGCGCTATAGCTGGGCGCTGCCGCCTCCGCCGGGGCTGCTAATAAAAATACGGGGGTCGCGGCGGTCGCGGCGAGACCAAATTTAAGGGCTGATCTGCGATTAAGGCGTTCCATGTACGGTCCTCCCTTTGAGCAGTCGTGCGATAATTCGCGCAAGGGACTCGGCGCTCAAGTTCGAAAACTGTCAACCGTTCTCTCCGAAGCGGAACCGACCGACAGACTGGTCATCCTCATTCCTCACGAAAGTCCTGCAGTGAAGCGTGCCGCAAATCCTCCTCGCCGCGCAAGTGCTTCACGCGGCCGATGATGCCCGGCTTGACCCACTGCGTCGCCGCCCGCTTCATGCCCTTCGGCGCCGTCCCTGCATGGTCCTGGACACGCTTCCACAACCGTTCGCGCATTTCCCGGTTCATGGCGATGAACGCCGACCCGACATAGCGTCCTGTGCCCCGCTCTGCCATCAAAGCGAAGGCCGGCTTGCCCGCTTCGTTCACAGAGTAGCATTTCGCCTTTAGCCAGCTGGTCGATGGGCCGCTGCGATATCTGCTGTCGCGCCGTTTCGACACCATACCGGTGCAGCGAGCGACAAAATGGCGTGAGGTCCGAGAGTTGGCAACGAGATCACCCTGACGGCCACCATCCTGAAAGTGATGGACGACGGCGTGTCGAGCGTTAGCATTCCCTCCTACAATTTTCCCCTTGCCATCGACACGGCGAAGAAGGCGAAGGCCGGACAGAAGGTCGATATCAGCGGTTTTGCAACGCGCGTCGATGAGGAAGACGAGAAGGTACGGTCCGGATCGACGGAGGCGGACTTGTGACTATGGATGTCGATGCTATCGCAAACCTCTCCACGACGTCGCGAGTGAATGTTCGGGACTAACGAATGGAATCCGGTGTGATCTTCGATGTTGTTTTCGCCAGGAGCAACCGACAATGGCAGACGACAAGAGCAAACGTGATTTTCGTGACCGCGACCGCGTAGCAGGCGACCAAGAATACGAGGTCGGCTATTTGGCCAGCAAGTTCCAACTTACGATTCCTAAAGTGCGGGAACTTATGAGAAAGCACGGCAACGACCGTGATTCGCTGGAGCGTGAGGCAAAGGCACTGGGCAGCCGATGATGAAACAATCAGATCTTGGCCCGCCGATCCCTGGCAAGCTGCATGGCCGGTATCCGACGAGCGCGACCATTTCTACAATTGTCCCAGCTGCGGGCAGATGGTCGACATGCGCGATCTGCGCCAAGTCATCTGGCATGAAGAGACGAAGCACAAGCCTCGCCTCCTGCTGCTGGATTAGCTAGTGCTTCCTTTCCTGCGGCCCGGACGTGATCCCGCCGCCCCATTCACGGCGGCGGCGGGCGCCCTAGGGATTTCGGGACTCGCGGGGTGTTGGGTTCCCACTGATGCACAAAATACCATCAGGCGTCGGCCGGTTCCTAGGCAATGTACGCATCTTACCAAGGCTTGCCGGCCTGATCCTGGCGGATTTAAAATTCCGCTTTAAGGGGAGGCTACGATGGACAGCGTGCACCCGAACGGCAAGGTTCCGCCTTGCGTTGAAGTGATCGAAGCCTGCGGAGAGTGGTTCGTCCGCATAGTTGGCGACGACGAAGAAATCACCCGCTCATTTGATCTGGAATCATTCGCCCTGTCCTACGCGGAAGGCCAGCGGATCCGGCTAGGTCTCGCCGAGTTCAAGCGGCTGTAGGAGACGCGATGCCTCTCTCTCAAAGCCTAAACTTAGTCGAGATGGAATCCGATGCTCGGAATGCGGATGTGGCTTCGTAAAGCCTGGGCGCTGGTTTAAGTCTGCCGCTCAACATCGTTGCGACGGTTGCCATCACGTCACGCACCTCACCTACTCCAATAAATTGGCATTGTTCGACAAATACGCCAAGCTTCTGAGCACGGGTTCTGTGGCGAGGGCCGATGCCGCGAGAGTATCGCGCAGAGGCATCAACCTCTTTCCGTGCAGCGGAAGAGGCAACACGCCGACCTTTGATGCTCCACCGGACGGGAGACTACTTCCTTGAGGTGACCGACGAGGCCACTTGCTCTACTGATCCGAGCCCCTAAGATTGGGGGACGCTTCCAAATAGTCGACAGATTCCAACCCAAGACGAAAGGAATTCGCGCACCGCCGCTGCCCGGCTGGGCATCCGCCTCTTCCAAATCGCCAAGCCTCTAGCGCCGCGTAATCCTCCTCGCTGAAAGAACTTATCAGTGCCAAGATCATGGAGCGCTATAAGACCTTGAACCTCTGTACTGAGCAGCCTCAAGCCACAATGCGAGCGCAATCGATGGAGAACGTGCCTTAACTTCAAAATCATGGCCCCTGTACCCACCTGACGCGATCCATACAGTCTTTGAGCGCTGGTAGATCGCGATGCCCCGTGTGCTCGCCCAATTGCACAGTTCTTCATCATTTCGATACATTACTTCGGCCCCCGCCATCCCTAAATTCGTTATAAGCAACAAACGTGCCAAATTTATGAATAGATGTTACTGATTGCAGTGCACCACAAGCTTTACTGCACCTACGGCAACTGCTTCCCGTGTAGGATCGTAAAGTCCCGCTTCATTTCCTGTATGACACGCGTGCATAGACGGGTCGTTGACACCTGCCCTGTGAAAGGCGTACGTCGCCGTTCGCACCCGCGTCCAGGGCGCGCTTTTGCCCATAGAGGTACCAAAATGGACGACAATTATACCAATGCCCGTGAACACTTCTTCGGTGCAATCCGGGCGCTGGCAGCCTCCGAGGATAGCATTCAAGCGAGGCTGATTGAGGCGAACGTGAACATTCTGAACGTCACGATCGATGAATTCGACGGTGACCGTGAACTCAAAATCAAATTTGCAAAATTGCTGGACCTTCTGGCGGTTGATCAGGATGACTTGGAGACGGTCGCTACCGAGAACGCGGCGCACATGACTGATTTCGAAGCTGTAAAAGTCGCCGATCTAATCTGCGATTTCTATTGCGAGATCACCTAGCGTGCGCACCCGCGCAAGCGCCCGGTTAAAGCTGCCACCTCAGCTGGCTGGCAAACCAGTCCGCGACCTTCTCGCGCAACGGACGGGCCTGCCATTCTTCCAGACTGATCTGCCTGGATCGCTGCAGATCCTGGTTGAACAAGTCGATTTGCGTCTTTGCGAAATCCTTGCCGTAAACATTCAGCGTGGCTTCGTCGTTCAGACGTAGGGAGCGTTCGTCCAAATTGGCTGAGCCAAAGCTCGACCAGACATCGTCAACGATCAAGAGTTTGGGATGGTACATGGTGGGCTGAAACTCAAATATCCGAACGCCGGCCTGGAGCAATGAACCCCAGAAGTAGCGCGAGCTCTTTCGAGTCAGCGGCACGTCCGTCAGCGAATTGGGCACGATGACATCAACAGATACGCCGCGTTTCCTAGAGTCCAAGATCTGCTGGAGTGCGACGTCGTCCGGCACGAAGTATGCCATCCCGATGCGCAAATGCTCTTTGGCAGCAGCCATGGCTGTCAACATCATCAGCTCCATGTCCTCCGAGCCATTCGGCTGCGAAGATAGGATCAGCTGCGCATCCAGCTCTCCTGCTGGTTCGGGTTCAGGATAGAACTTTTCACCCTGCAAAGTCTCCCCTGTGGTCTCTAGCCAGTTTTGCGCGAACGCTGCTTGGAAGGCTGACACTGCCGTTCCTTCAATTCGATAGTGCGTGTCGCGCCATTCATCCGGGTTGCGGGCGTTTCCGCGCCAGTTGTCGGCAATGCCGACACCCCCGGTGAATGCGACGTGTCCATCCACGATCAGCAGCTTGCGGTGGGTCCGATTGTTGAACCGGTCAAGCGTATACCAGTGGAT
>NZ_RZRQ01000086.1:0-20590 GCF_003997785.1 Mesorhizobium sp. M7D.F.Ca.US.004.01.2.1
CGCCTGCGGCGCGGACAAGGCTGTCATAGTCGTCGAGATCGCCGACATGGATTTTAGCGCCGAGCTCCTTCAGCGGGCGCAGCCGCTCTTCATTGCCGGCTGTTGAGGGCCGGACCAGGACATGAACATCATTGCCATTGCGGGCGCTGGCCTTCGCCATCTCGCCGCCGAGAAGCCCCGTCGCGCCGATGATCAGGGTGCTGGTCATATCGCCCTCCCATTGCGCAGGATGGAACCGTCCCAGTCGCGCTCCAGGCCGATGTCGTGCAAGCGATGGTCCGAAAAGCGCGCAACCCGGCGCAGCATGCGGCGGCACTCGACGACTGCCGAGGTTCTGAGTGCGAGGCCGCTCATCGCGGCGCTGATGGATTCGAGGGTCGGGTTCATTGTTCGTCTCCTGTGTTTGCCTGGGCGCAAGCGTGCCGACGCCGTCCGCAGGGGGACGAGCATGACGATTGCTCACACTGTTTCTGGTCGTTCAGCGCAGCGACGAGATCGAAAACCCGATCTGGATGCGCTGCTGCATCCATAGATTGGACATTTCCGGGCTGGACGACAAACGACTCTTTGTGCAGGATTTGTGAGTAACGCTCACAGGTGGATCATGCCGCGCAGACTGCCGCCCCTCACCGCCCTGCCCGCCTTTGAAGCCGCTGCCAGGCATCTGAGTTTCTCGAAGGCGGCGGGTGAGCTCAACGTCACCCATGGCGCGGTCAGCCGCGCCATCCGCAACATCGAGGACAGACTGGGCATCCAGCTTTTCGATCGGGGAACGAGGTCCGTGCGCCTGACCTTGGTAGGCGCCGCCTACGCGTCGGAAGTCAGGAAGGCGCTGGACCAGATCGCCGCCGCCACCATCGCCGCCACGCCCGACCGCACCACGGGCATCTTGAATGTCAGCACATCGGACGGTTTTGCCGGCCGCTGGCTGGTGCCGAGGCTGCATCGCTTCCACCGCGCCAACACGGATATCGACGTGCGGCTGTCGACCTCAGGCGTGCTTTCCGATTTCGTCAGCGACGGCATCGACATCGCCATCCGTTACGGCAAGGGCGGCTATGCCGGGGTGACAGCGGAATTTCTTGCCGATGAAGAGGTCTTCCCCGTCTGCAGCCCGGAGTTGCTGCAAGGCGAACATCCGTTGCGCCTGCCCGGGGATCTCAGGCATCACAAACTGATCCACGACGCCTTTCGCATCGACTGGGCGACATGGCTGCAACACGCCGGCGTTGGCGACGTCGATCCCAAGCGCGGCGTGCGCTTCGATTCCGCCACCTTTGCCGTCGAGGCCGCGGTGCATGGCGAAGGCGTGCTGCTCGGCCGAAGTGCGCTGGTCTCGGCCGATCTGGTGGCGGGGCGGCTGGTCCGGCCCTTCGACCTCGCGCTGAAATCCGCCTCGCGCTACTACGTCGTCTATCGCGATGGCGCACTGCGCCAGAAAAAGATCAAGGCGTTCCGCGACTGGCTGTTTGCTGAAGTGGCCGCCGACTGGATTGGTGCGACGAGGAACGGTTGAACCCAGGTCCTGCAGAGTTTTCGCCAGCACCCCCACCCGGACCTTCGGTCCGACCTCCCCACAAGGGGAGGTAGGGAGCCCAGCTTTTCCCGCATTTCCATAGGAGCGCCGTCCCGCGTGCTGGCAGGGGATTCCTCACCCTCCCCCTTGTGGGGTTCCGAAGGACGGGCGAGACCCGTGGCTCGCCCCGGCAAGTCGCTGCGAAGCAGCGGGGTGGGGTCCGCGCTGCGTTGCAAGGCTTGGGTTTCTCGCGCCCGGAGGGCGGGAAGGTCCGAAGGAGGTCGCTCGCCTCTGCGCTACTCCTTGGCGCGATAGGCTTCCGGCACGACGAACACTTCGTCGGCCCGGCCATAGCCGCCGTCGGCGACCTCCTCCACCAGCACCATCGTGTAGGGGCGCACACCCTCGCCGAAGAAGTCGACGAACATGGCCGTGGTTCGATGGATGAGGTCTTCTTTTTGCGCCTTGGAGAGAGCGGCCTGCGGCATCTTGATGTTGGCGAATGGCATGATCGTTTTCCTGTCTCTTGAGGGTGGATTTCATGCTTTGGGATGGAGCAGGTCGGCAAGGCCGATCCGTTCCAGGAGTTGCGCGCGCACACGGTCGGCAACGCCGTTGACGATCGCGGCGCCATCGTCGGACGGGTCGACGTGGACGCGCAGCGGTCGGTTTCCCCAAGGCATCGCCACGAGATCGACGATTGCCGCCGCGATATCAGCCGGATCGGCATCCGCCGGCTCCAGTGCCGCCAGCCCTTTCAGCGCCTGCTGATCGACACCGGCATAGGGACCGGACCAGTAGGCGCCGGCGCGCTCGGCATCGGTGGGTGCCGCCGCATTGTGGAAATGCTCGGTGCCCTTGGTGAAAGCGCCCGGCACGACGATGGTCGTTTCGATGCCGAAGCGGGCGAGTTCCAGCGCATAGCTCTGCGCCAGCGCGTCCATGCCGGCCTTGGCCGCGAAATAGGGCGCGAGGAACGGTGGCGTGCCGCCGCGCGTGCTGCTCGAACCGACCCAGATCATCTGGCCCCGGCCGAGAGAACGCATATGCGGTAGGGCCGCGCGATTGACGCGCTGCGTGCCGACGACGTTTACGTCATAGAGCTGCGCCAGTTGCTCGGGCAAGAACGCCTCGGTCGGTCCGAACCCCATGTGCCCGGCGTTGTGGATCAGCACGTCGAGCTGGCCGGCCTCGCTGAGGATCAGCCGGACCGCCGCCTCGGCCGAAGCGTCCGAGGTCACGTCGAGCGCGATCGGCTTGAGCGCCAGGCCCTCGTCGCGAGCGAACTTTTCCATCTCGGCTGCCGCCACGCCGCCACGCGCCAAGGGGTCGCGCATCGAGGCGTAGACCGTGTGGCCCGCTCCAGCCAGGGCGCGTGCGGTCATCGCGCCGAAGCCGCTGGAGGCACCGGTGATCAGGATTGTCTTTTGCATGATTATCTCCTCAGACCACGCCGCCATTGGCGCGGATGATTTGTCCGTTGACCCAGAAGCTGTCCGGCCCGGCCAGGAATGACACCAGCCCGGCAATGTCGTCAGGCTGGCCAAGCCGGCCGAGCGGGATCATCTTGCCGATGGCCTCGATCTGCGCCTCGCTCTTGCCGTCCGTGAACAGGGCGGTCTCGATCGGTCCGGGCGCCACCGCGTTGACGGTGACACGGCGCGCGCCAAGCTCCTTGGCCAGGATGTGGGTCATCGCCTCGACGCCTGCCTTGGTGGCGGCGTAGACCCCGTAGCCCGGCTGGTAGAGGCCAACGACGCTGCTCGAGAAATTGACGATGCGGCCGCCGTCGCGAATCCGGCGCGCACCTTCCCGCATGCCGCGGAACACGCCGCCGAGATTGATCGCGATCTGCGTGTCGAACGAAGCATCGTCGGTCTGCGCGATCGGCGACGTTTTCATGATGCCGGCATTGTTGACGAGGATATCGATGCCGCCGAACGCCTTCTCGCCGGCGTCGAAAAGTGCCGCGAGGCCATTCGGATCGGCGATATCGGCCTGAACGGCGATCGCCTTGCCGCCGCCGGCTTCGATGCTGCGCACAAGCTCTTCGGCCTCCGCGCGTCCCCGTGCATAGTTGACGACGACGGCGACGCCGTCGCGGGCGAGTCGCTGTGCGATGGCGGCGCCGATGCCCTTGGAGGCGCCGGTCACGATCGCCGTTCTGGTTTGGTTAGATGTCATGGAAGTGTCTCCGTGTTGTTGGTGACACGGATATAGGCCAAGCCGCATTCCGGATAATCAGCCTCCTATTGACATCACTATTCGGAAACTGCGAACAAAGGCCATGGATCGACTGGACACGATGCGGCTGTTTGTTCGCGTTCTGGAGCGGCGCAGCTTCACCGCTGCCGTGGCCGATCTCGGCCTGCCGCGTTCAACCGCGACGGAAGCGATCCGGCGGCTGGAAGTGCATCTCGGCGCGCGGCTTCTGGAACGAACGACACGGCAGGTGAACGCCACGCAGGCCGGCGAAGCCTACTATCGGCGCTGCCTGTCGATCCTGGCCGAGATCGAGGACGCCGAGGCCGCCTTCCGCAACGCCGAGCCTTTCGGCCTGCTGCGCATCGACGCCAGCACGCTGCTCACCCGCACGTTCCTTTTGCCACGCCTGCCGCAGTTTCTCGCCCGCTATGTCAGGATCGACCTGCAGATCGGCCAGAGCGACCGGCTGGTCGATCTCGTGCGCGAAGGCGTCGACTGCGTCATACGCGTCGGCGAGCCGCCCGACAGCGGCATGATCATGCGCCGCCTGGCTGTCATCCGCGAGATCACCTGCGCCAGCCCCGCCTATCTCGAACGCCACGGCACGCCCGCCTCCCCCGATGCGCTCGATGGCCACCAGGCGGTGGGCTTCGTCTCGTCGCGTACCGGCGAGACCCTTCCGTTCGAATTCACCGTCGCCGGCAAGACCGTTGAGGTCAGGCTGACGGGGCGCGTCGCGGCCAACAATTCCGACACCGCCGCCGATCTGGCGCGGCTTGGCCTCGGCCTCATCCAGGCGCCGCGCTATCGCTTCGAGAAGGATCTGGCCGATGGGACGCTGGTCGAGGTGCTGGCCGACTACCCGCCATCGCCGACGCCACTGTCGGCGCTCTACCCGCAGAACAGGCAGCTGTCGCCACGCCTTCGCGTCTTCCTCGACTGGGCATCGCGCATCTTCGCCGAGGCGGATCTTTAGAGCAGGTCCATTAAAGGCTGCTGACGGCGGCTTTCGCGGGCGTCCCGGCCCGGGCTGACGACCTAATCGTGCTTAGCGAGAACGCGGCGGACCGTGGAGGGATGGACCTCGAACAGGCGGGCCGGCCTCGGACACGCTCGCCGACATTGGTCACTCCTGCCATTTGTCTTCGTATTGCGCTCAGCTGAGTTCTTGGGCGAGTCCGATGAGAAGCCCTCCAGGCCCACGGATGTAGCAGAGCCGATACGCGTCTAGATACTGCACGACTTCACCGACGAGCTGCGCGCCGCGCCTGCGGAGCCTTTCAAGCGTCTCGTCGATGTCGTCCACAGTGAACATGACCCGGAGGTAGCCTAGGGCGTTGACCGGGGCGTTCCGGTGATCTTCGACGACAGGCGGCGTGAGGAAACGGGAGAGCTCGAGCCGGCTGTGGCCGTCCGGCGTGCGCATCATGGCAATCTCGACATGCTGATCGCCCAGTCCAGTGACACGTCCGGCCCACTCTCCTTCGATCGTGGCCCGCCCTTCGAGCTCGAGGCCGAGATCGCGAAAGAAATCAATCGTCCCTCCGAGGTCTTCGACGACGATTCCAACGTTGTCCATCCGCTTGAGCGCCATATTTCCAATCTCCAGGGTGTCGTTCCAATCTACAAGGTGTCGCCCAGTCTAACAACGGACGCTTGAGGTGCCCCCAACACCGATTGATGATGACATGTGGACGTGCGGTCGTGTCCACATGCCCACAATTCTGCGAGCCGTGATAGCCACCGGCCGAACAGAAATGCCAGCATTAGGCTGATGCTGAAACTTCCCGCCAGCCTGGAAGGGCAAATTTAAGCGTTTGCTACTAGATTCGGCGGACGGGCTATTGTTCAGGAGAGGTATTCGGGTCGAATTGGTTACAACGGAACTCAGTCTCGGCCGCGTGAGACAGGCCGTTTTTTCTTCCGCCAATTTGCCGGCGGCGATTGCTTTTGTCGTGCTTTTGGTCTGCGCCGTCTTTGCCGACCAGCAGAACAGCAGGGTCTCGGATCAGCTGGCGCGCGCCGATGTGCTGGCCAAGGTCAACATCATCCGCGCCAAGCTCGAAGGCAACATAGGCGGAAATCTCCAGCTTGTTCAGGGGCTTGTCTCGGCCATCGTTACGGAGCCCTATATGGGCCAGCAGAGATTTGCCTCGCTCGCGGGCAATCTGTTCCAGCAGAAATCGCAATTGCGCAACATCGCCGGCGCGCCCGACCTCGTCATCTCGCTGATGTACCCGATGCAAGGCAACGAGAAGGCGATCGGGCTCGACTATCGCAAGAACGAGGCCCAACGCATGGCAGCGCTTCGGGCGCGCGACCAGCACGTGCTGGTGTTTGCCGGGCCGGTCGATCTGGCGCAAGGCGGGCGCGGCTTCATCGGGCGCATTCCGGTCTTCGTGCCGACGGCGGGCGGCGGCAGCCGCTTCTGGGGCATCGTCTCGGCAGTGGTCGATGTCGACCGGCTCTACGCGGCGAGCGGGCTGACCAACTCGGAACTCGACATCGATGTCGCGCTCACCGGCGCGGATGCGCTCGGCGGCGGCGGCAAACGTTTCTTTGGCGGCGACAATGTCGTGGCCGGCAACCCCGTGTCTGCCGATGTGCAGCTGCCTTCAGGCTCCTGGCGGATTTCGGCCATACCCAAGGGTGGCTGGCCGGCCGCTCCGAAGAATGAGTGGCTGCTGAGGGCGCTCATGGCGCTCGCTGGCGCGCTGGTGGTGCTGCCTATCCTCGTTGCCGGGCGGCTGTTCGGTGAAAGGCAGAAACACTATGCCGAGCTGAGACGCCTGTCCGGGCGCCTGGAGCTGGCGCTGGAAGCCTCGGGCATCGGCGTTTGGGAACACGACCTCGCCACCAACGAAATGGTGTGGGATGACCGCGTCAACGAAATCTACGGCAAGCCAGCCGACGGCAAGCCACGCGGTTATGATGACTGGGCGCAGACCATCCATCCCGAAGACATCGAGCGGGCCAAGCGGGACTTCGATTCGGCCGCTGCGAAAAAAGGCCTCTACTCCTCACAATACCGGCTCCTGCGCCCCGACGGCACGGTCCGCCATGTGCGCACGCGCGCCAGTTTCTTCCAGGATATCGACGGCACGCCAAAGCTGATCGGCGCCGAATGGGACGTGACCAGCGACGTGCTGCTCAACGAGACCCTTGTGCGCGAGCGCCAATTGACGGAATCGAAGAACGCCGAGCTTAATCTTGCCAAGGCGCATATCGAGCATGCGGCACTGCACGATTCGCTCACTGGCCTGCCCAATCGCCGCTATCTCGATGAGCTGCTGGCCGAAAATGGCGAACCCGACCGCCACACGGCGCTGCTGCATCTCGACCTCGACCGCTTCAAGCAAATCAACGACACGCTCGGCCACGCCGCCGGCGATGCCATGCTGATGCATGCCTCGAATGTCATCAAGGCCAATGCGGACGCAGCCGATTTCGTTGCGCGCATCGGCGGCGACGAGTTCGTCGTGGTGAGCCATGGGCTTGACGACGACCAGCTCTCGGCGCTCGCCGACCGCATCATCGAGGCGATGCGCCAGCCTGTCGACTATCGCGGCCATCCGTGCCGGTTCGGAGTGAGTATCGGCATTGCCGCCAACAGTGGCGTCGATGCCAGGCAACTGCTCGTCAACGCCGATCTCGCGCTCTACCGGGCGAAAAGCCGAGGCCGCAACCGCTACGAGTTCTTCAACGAAGAGCTGCAGAGCGAGATCGTGCGGACCAAGCAGATCGCCGATGAGATCCTGGGCGGGCTGGAGCGGAACGAATTCATCGCCTACTACCAGCCGCAGTTCGACGCCAGGACGCTCGAGATCGTCGGCGTCGAGGCGTTGTCGCGCTGGAAGCATCCGCAACGCGGCATCCTGGCCCCCGACGCCTACCTGAAGGTGGCCGAAGAGCTCAATGTCGTGGCGTTGATCGACCGCATCGTCCTCAAACACGCGCTGGAGAATTTCGAGCGTTGGGCGCACAGCCATCTCAACATCCCGCGCGTGTCGGTCAACGTCTCGGCCAGGCGCCTGGAGGACAAGGACTTGATCGAGGGCCTGCGCAAGCTCGCCATCAAGCCGGGAACCGTATCGTTCGAGCTGGTGGAGTCCATCTTCCTCGACGAGAACGATGATCTGGTCACCTGGAACATCGAGCACATCAAGGATCTCGGCATCGATATCGAGATCGACGATTTCGGCACCGGCTATGCCTCGATCGTCTCGCTGCTCAAGCTGCGGCCGCGCCGCCTCAAGATCGACCGCCAACTGATCACGCCCATCACCGGCTCGATGGCGCAGCGGCACCTGGTGGCGTCGATCATCGAGATCGGCAAATCGCTCGGCATCGAGGTGGTTGCCGAAGGCGTTGAGACGATGGAGCATGCACGCATCCTGAAAGAGCTCGGCTGCGATATCCTGCAAGGCTACTTTTTTGGCCGCCCGATGGAGGCCAAGGCCTTCAAGGCTTTCGCCCAGTCGCGCAAATGGCTAGCCGCGGGCTAATTTGTCCGCTTCGCGCCGATCGCCATCGAGAAACTCGTCCAAGATCCGACCGTATTTCATAAAACCCTTCGCACTGTTTGCGATTATGGTGGGTGCTCAAAGAGTCTCCGCGCTTGAGGTTCCCCAGTATGGACAGACTGGCATGCGACCGGATGTTCGTCGCGGTCATTGAGCGCCGCAGCCTGTCCGGCGCGGCGCAAAAGCTCGGCGTGAGTTCGGGCCAGGCGTCCAAGCTGGTTTCCCGGCTCGAGGAAGAACTGGGCGTGCAGTTGCTCCACCGCACGACCCGCTCCGTATCGCCCACGGAAGCCGGCCGCGCCTATTTCGAGCGGATCAAAGGCCTGCTCGAAGAAATGGACGAACTCGATTCCACCATCCGCAGCGCTTCTGGGGAACCGCGGGGGCGGCTGGTCATGTCCGTGCCGATTACTTTTGGCACCCAGGTCCTTGCGCCGCTTTTGGCCGAATTCGCGCGGGCGCATCCGCTGATCGAGCTCGACGTGTCGTTCTCCGATCGCATGGTCAATCTGGTGGAGGAAGGTTTCGACCTTGCCTTGCGCATCGGCACCTTGCGCGACAGCAGCCTCATTGCGCGAAAGCTTTGCCCGATCCGGCTGGTGACGACGGCAGCATCATCCTATCTCACGGCATTTGGTGCTCCGGATCGTCCCGAGGACGTTGCCGGACACGCCTGCATTCTCGACACCAACTTCGCCGACGGGGCCAGCTGGCGTTTTGCCCACGGCTTGACGGTGCCAATCCGCGGCCGGCTGCGCTTTTCCAACGCCGAGGCCTGTGCGGCCGCGGCTGCGATCGGTCTGGGTCTGGTGCAGGGTCCGAGCTTCGTCGCCGGCGAGCGCATTCGGAGCGGCCAGCTCATTCCGGTGCTGGCGACCACGAGGCCGACCCGATGGCTCTCTGGGCCGTCTACACCACCGGCCGGCACCTGGCGGCCAAGGTGCGGGTGATGGTGGATTTCCTGGTCTCGCATTTCCAGGACAGCCCGCCCTGGGACCAAGGTTGGTAGACTTTCCATTTTGGAAGAAATCTTCTGCAATTTTGCTGGATAATAATCGATCCGGAACAGATGCATATTCCCGTCATCGCCGCAGGGCAAAGCTGACAGGAGCACAGAACATGACACTCGCAATCATCGGTACCGGCAATATGGCCAAAGGCCTCGCCACGGTCTTTTCACGCGCCCGGCAACGCCGTCGTCTTCGGTTCGCGCGATCCCTCGGAGGCCGCTTCGGTCGCCGCTGGCTTTAGCGGCACCGTCTCCGCCGCCTCGATCCCGGATGCCGTGGCCAAGGCCGACATCATCTTCCTCGCCGTGCCGTACAGCGCCGCGGCCGAAGTGGTGAAGGCGGCTGGCGACCTGGCGGGCAAGATCGTCGTTGACCTGACCAATCCCATGAAGGCCGATTTTTCCGGCCTGGCCATCGGCTTTTCGACCAGCGCCGCGGAAGAAATCGCGCGGCTCGCCCCGCGGGCCAAGGTGGTTAAAGGCTTCAATACGCTGTTTGCCTCGGTGCTGCAGAATGGCGGCCAGGTCGCCGACATCCCGGCAACGGTACTGCTCGCAGGCGACGACGCCGACGCTGTCACCGAGGTCGAGGCGCTGGTGAATTCAGCCGGCCTCAAGGCCATCGTCGCCGGTCCCCTGGCAGCGTCGCGCAACATTGAAGCCGTGGCCGCTCTCAACATTGGGCTCGGCTATGGCCAGGGCAAAGGCACCAATATCGCTCCGACCTGGGTCGGCATCTAATAACCCAGGCACTCATCGCTCCCCGGCGACGATGGCCGGAGAGCGACATAAGGCAACAAATAGCAAGCCGCGACGCGTCACTTGATATCGCCCAAGTGACGCGCCGCTGCACCCGTGGACAATCCCCCGGCGATTGCGGTGAAGGACGAAGACTATGCTCATTGAAGGAAAATGGACGGCCAACTGGCAGCCGGTGCAGGCCACCGATGCCAAAGGCGGCTTCGTTAGGCAGATTTCCGGCTTTCGCAACTGGGTGACGCCCGACGGCAGCGCCGGGCCGACGGGTGATGCGGGCTTCGCCGCCGAAGCGGGCCGCTATCATCTCTATGTCGCGCTCATCTGCCCCTGGGCATCCCGCACGCTGATCGCGCGCAAGCTCAAGCGGCTCGAGGACGCCATTTCCGTCAGCATCGTCAACCCTCACCTGGATGATGAAGGCTGGGCGTTCGGCGGCTATCCCGGCACTGGACCGGACGACATAAACGGTGCCCGCCATCTGCATGAAATCTACACCAGGGCCGACCCGCTCTATACCGGGCGGGCCACCGTGCCGGTGCTTTGGGACAAACAGCTGGGCACCATCGTCAACAATGAGAGCGCTGACATCGTGCGCATGTTCAATTCAGGCTTCGGTGACCTCGCCAGCGGGCCGGATCTCTATCCTGCACCGCTGCGGGCCGAGATCGACGCGCTCAACGCCGATATCTATCCGCGGCTCAACAACGGCGTCTATCGCGCCGGCTTCGCCACCACTCAGATCGCCTACGAAGAAGCCTTCGACGATGTGTTCTCGATGCTGGAGATCCTTGAGGCCCGGCTCGGCAAAGGTGGCCCCTTCCTCCTCGGCAACGCCCTTACCGAGGCCGACATCAGGCTGTTCGTCACGCTGGTACGGTTTGATGCCGCCTATCATGGCCTGTTCAAATGCAATCTGCGGCGCCTGGTCGACTATCCGGCGCTGAGTGCCTATCTGGCCGCGATTCTGGCCGTGTCGGGCGTCGCTGAGACCGTCAGCATCGAGCACATCAAGGCCGGCTACTATTCGATCAAGGCTCTCAACCCTAACGGCATCGTGCCGAAAGGGCCCGACCTGCCGGGCCTCGCACCCGTCTCCGTGACAGGCCAGCACTGATGGATCGCGGCCTGGTCATTCTTTTGCACGGCGTCGGCAGCAACGGCGCCAATATGGCAGCGCTTGGGCGGGCGCTGGCACCCGCACTGCCCAGCTTCGTCTTCGAAAGCCCCGATGCGCCAGGCGGCAGCGGCCCGCGCCGTGAGTGGTTTAGCGTCATCGGCGTTACCGAGGTCAATCGGCCGGAGCGCGTCGTTGCGGCGCGGCCCGGCTTTGACGCGGTCATCGCCAATCTGATCGAGCAACATGGATTTTCGAATGCCGTTGACCGCGTTGTGCTACTGGGGTTTTCCCAAGGCTCCATCATGGCGCTCGACGCACTGGCCAGCGGGCGCGGGCCTGTCGGGGCGGTGGTCGCTTTCTCGGGGCGGCTGGCGTCCCCAGCGCCGCTTGTCCCTGCAACCGGCGCCCCATTGCTCCTGATTCACGGCGGCGCCGATCCGGTCATGCCGTCAAGCGAGAGTGTGCGAGCGGCGGAGCTGCTGACGGCGGCCGGTGTCCATGCCAGGACGTCGATTGAACCCGGTCTGGGCCACCAGGTTTCGAACACCGGCCTCGCCGAGGCGGCCAGGTTTCTCAATGAGGTGCTGAGTTGACCGTCCAACCGCCCGACGACCGGACGGCAGCCAAGCGAAAGGCGGCTTTCGGGCAGTCAATGTTTGGGCCGATGGCACTACCCTCTTCACCACCGCCACCCGTTGCGGATCAATCGCCACATCGTTATATAGCCCGTGTCGGAAAAGGCAGACTTGGTTTGGTAAGCCCAAGTCCTTTCGCAGGCGAAATCCTTCGCCAGGGAAAGCTCTGGTCTTTGGCTTCGTGCACGAGATCCCCACGACGAACATCGGACGCTTGCCAAGCGTTCAATCGTTCGTCCGTGTGGTGCTCAAGCTTGAGGAACGCTCCGGTCGAACATCGACCAAGGAGTCTTCCATGTATGAGCGACATTCCCCTCTCTATGACGTCGTAATTGCCGGAGCCGGTCCCGTCGGCTTGTTTCTCGCCTGCGAACTGCGCCTCGCGAACCTCCGGGTCCTGGTGCTGGAGCAGGCCGAGGACCCGCGCTCCCCGTTGAAGCGGCTTCCGTTCGGCATGCGTGGCCTGTCAGCGCCCACTCTTGAAGCTTTCCACCGTCGCGGGCTGCTGAACGACATCGCGGCGCCGCAACGCACGAAAGACGACGCGGGCAGCGCTTCGGCTGGCGCCCATTGGATGCAGCAGGCGCGCCGCCCCGGCGGCCATTTTGCCGGCATCCAGTTCTACCACGACAGCATCGATGCCTCGAAGTGGTCGTATCGCCTGCCAGGTCCGGCCGGCACTAGCATGGCGATCGAGATGGAGACCCTCGAAGCCGCCCTGGCCGCCCGCGCCGGCGCGATGGGGGTCGAGATCAGGCGCGGCGTCGGCGTCGAAGACCTCGACCAGTCGGACGAGGACGTGACCGTTCGCGCCGGCGGCAAGACTTTTCGCGGACGCTGGCTCGTCGGTTGCGATGGCGGCCGCAGCACGGTTCGCAAGGCTGGCGGCTTTGAGTTCGTCGGCACCGATCCCGAATTCACCGGCTATTCCGTCGAGGTCGAGATGGCCGATCCCGACAAGCTCAAACCGGGCCGCCACTACACGCCGACCGGCATGTATACTTACGCGCCGCCCGGGGTGATCGCGATGGTCGATTTCGACGGCGGCAGGTTCCACCGAACCCAGCCGGTCACGCTTGACCGGGTGCAGGCAGTGTTGCGGCATATTTCCGGCACCGACGTCACGGTGACGGCGCTCCGGCTGGCCACCACCTGGACGGATCGAGCCTACCAGGCGACCGCTTACCGCAAGGGGCGGGTGCTGCTCGCCGGTGACGCCGCGCACATCCATTCCCCCCTGGGTGGCCAGGGACTCAATCTCGGGCTCGGCGACGCGATGAACCTCGGCTGGAAGCTGGCTTCAACGATCCGTGGCGATGCGCCCGCCGGTCTGCTCGACAGCTATTTGAACGAACGGCATCCAGTGGGAGCGCAGGTCCTCGACTGGTCGCGCGCCCAGGTCGCGCTCATGCGGCCGAGCCGGAGTTCGCGTGCGCTCGAAGCCATCATCCGTGATCTCGTCGACACGCGCGACGGCGCGACATACTTCGCCGAGCGCGTCTGGGGCGTCTCTCTCCGCTACGATCTTGACGGCAGCCACCCACTGGTGGGCCGCAGCGCACCGGACTTCGAGCTGGTCGACGGGACGAGGCTGGGAGAACGCCTCAGGAACGGGCAAGGCCTGCTTCTGGGCTTCGACGTCAGCCCTCCCCTTCAGGCGCTTGCAAGCCGCTGGAGCGGGCGGATCGCCTATGCCGCAAGCGACGCCAAGGATCGGCTCGGCTTGAGCGCTGTCCTCGTGCGCCCCGATGGCTTCGTCGCCTGGGCCGCTGACGCTGAGCCTGACCTGGAGGGAGCTGCGCAGGCCGCATCGCGGTGGTTTGGCGAACCCGAAAAGGTTCGGCACGCGAAATCCCATGGCTAAAACGAGGTAAGGTGTCGGGAGTAGCGCCGGTCGTTCGTCCTCTGGAGGCAAAGCCAAGAACTGGACACCTGACAACCCCGGAGCTTTCCAATGACTGCCACCATCACAGCCTTTGAACGGTCGCCCGATGGCGGCAAGGGACTGGCGCGTGATACGCGCGTTCGCTGGGCGCTGGAAGAAGTGGGCCAACCCTACGAGGTTCGTCTTGTTTCGTTCAGGGCGATCAAGGAACCCGCACATCTGGCGCTTCATCCTTTCGGGCAGATTCCGACCTACGAAGAAGGCGATCTCGGCTTGTTCGAGTCAGGCGCGATCGTGTTCCATATCGCGCAGCACCATGCAGGCCTGCTGCCGGACGACGCGAATGCCCGGGCGCGTGCGATCACATGGATGTTCGCCGCGCTCAGCACGGTGGAGCTGCCGATCCTTGAGCTCGCAACCGCCAGGATCCATGAGGCCGACAGGTCCTGGACCGCGCAACGCATGCCTCTCGTCGAGGATCGCGTCCGTAACCGGCTTGGCCAACTTTCCCGTCGCCTTGGCGATGCCGACTGGCTCGATGGCACGTTCAGCGCCGGCGACCTGATGATGGTGTCGGTGCTGCTCCGGTTGAGAGCCTCGGGTATCCTGGACGACTATCCGAACCTCTCCGCCTATGTCGCCCGCGGCGAAGCGCGGCCCGCCTACAAGCGTGCCTTTGAGGCGCAATTGGCGGTCAACGCCGGCAAGCAACCGACCGGCTGATGCGGGCCTTTCTGAGAGCCCTTCGCTGGCACCTCCGCTTCGTCGCGAAGGAGACTGTCGCGTGACTATGGATATTTCTGATTTACCCTCGCAGGGTTCAAATCGCCCTGCAGCTCCTGCGGCAGCGGTAGGCTTGAGCATTGCAAGTGCACCTCGCGGGCGACCAACTTTCGTTGCTTCTGCTCGTGCTCCTTGACGGCTGCCAGTATCCCCAACCCGTACGGGCCAAGCGCGACGAATGCCCAACCCGGGTGCTGTTTTTCGCGAGCGTCGTAGTCCAAAGCCGCCGCCCTGGCTTGCTGGCATTGCGGCGACGCCCATTTCTGGTCCTGCTGCGAAAGCGACGCCCCATAATCGACCGGAGAGGTCGCGCATCCAGCAACTGTCGCGGCCAATGCGACGGTCATGGCAATTCTCATCCCGAAGCCCTTCCTAAGCATTGTGGAGAGTACACAGAACTCTTCTTCCCACAAGCAGATCGCCGCGATGCTTGGACACCGACCGGATGACCGTCGTGGGGCAATAGCCGCAGGTCCTTAGCTCCTCAACCCCGGCGCTTCCTGCCCGGTGCGCTCGACATATTCCGTATAGCCGCCGCCATAGGTGTGGATGCCTTCGGGCGTCAGCTCCAGCACGCGGTTGGAAAGGGCTGCCAGAAAGTGCCGATCGTGCGAGACGAACAGCATGGTGCCTTCATACTGCGAGAGCGCGGTGATCAGCATCTCCTTGGTGGCGATGTCGAGATGGTTGGTCGGCTCGTCCAGCACCAGCAGGTTGGGCGGGTCGAACAGCATCAGTGCCATCACCAGCCGCGCCTTCTCGCCGCCTGACAGAACGCGGCACTTCTTCTCGATCTCGTCGCCGGAAAAGCCGAAGCAGCCGGCAAGTGCCCTGAGCGGCGCCTGACCGGCCTGGGGGAATGCATCTTCCAGCGTCTGGAACACGGTGCGCTCGCCTTCCAGCACTTCCATGGCGTGCTGAGCGAAATAGCCCATCTTCACGCTAGGCCCCCGCGCGACCGTGCCGGTGTCGGGGTCGGAAGCGCCGGCGACCAGCTTCAGAAGCGTCGACTTGCCGGCGCCATTGACGCCCATGATGCACCAGCGTTCGCGGCGGCGGACCTGGAAGTCGAGCCCCTCATAGATGGAGCGGCTGCCATAACCCTTGTGGACGTTCTTCAGCGTGACCACGTCCTCGCCGCAGCGCGGCGCCGGCTGGAAATCGAAGGAAACGGTCTGGCGGCGCTTGGGCGGCTCGACGCGGTCGATCTTATCCAGCTTCTTCACCCGGCTCTGCACCTGGGCGGCATGCGAGGCGCGTGCCTTGAAGCGCTCGATGAAGGCGATCTCCTTGGCCAGCATGGCCTGCTGGCGCTCGAACTGCGCCTGCTGCTGCTTGTCGGCGATGGCACGCTGCTGCTGGTAGAATTCGTAGTTTCCCGAATAGGCGGTCAGCGAACCGCCATCGATCTCGACCACCTTGTTGACGATGCGGTTCATGAACTCGCGGTCATGCGAGGTCATCAGCAGCGCGCCGTCATAATTCTTCAGGAAGGATTCCAGCCAGATCAGGCTTTCCAGGTCGAGATGGTTGCTCGGCTCGTCGAGCAGCATGGCGTCGGGCCGCATCAGCAGAATGCGCGCCAGCGCGACGCGCATCTTCCAGCCGCCAGAGAGTTTTCCGACATCGCCGTCCATCATCTCCTGCGAGAAGCCGAGACCGTCGAGCACCTCGCGGGCGCGGCCGTCGAGCGCATAGCCGTCGAGCTCCTCGAAGCGGTGCTGTGCCTCGCCATATTTTTCGATGATCTCGTCCATCTGGTCGGCCTGGTCGGGATCGGCCATGGCCGCCTCGAGCGCTGCCATTTCAGCCGCGACTTCAGAGACCGGACCGGCGCCGTCCATCACTTCGGCGACAGCGCTGTGGCCTTCCATGTCGCCGACATCCTGGCTGAAATAGCCGATGGTGACGCCACGATCGACCTGCACCTGGCCTTCGTCGGGCTGCTCCTGGCCGGTGATCATGCGAAACAGCGTCGTCTTGCCGGCGCCATTGGGGCCGACGAGGCCGATCTTCTCACCCTTCTGCAGGGACGCCGACGCTTCGATGAAGACAAGCTGACGGCCGTTCTGCTTGCTGATGCTTTCCAGTCTGATCATGCGGTTTCCGGGGCTGAGCCTGCGATGAAAGGATTTGCCCGGCGCCTTACGCGAAGGATGGCCGCAAAGGAAGAGGCGCAAGCGCCGCAGACCGCGGAACGCTCTTCCTTCTCCCTTGTGAGAGAAGGGAAAACCCGCCAGACACACTCCAGAAACAAGATTCAACACTCCGGAAAAACTGGCGAAAAAATCCCCTGTCATAACCATCCCCGCGGCGGCCGAAGCGGGCCGCGGCACAACGCCAAGGGATGGTCCCGAAACATGCAACGACGTTCGACCGGATGGATAGGGGCCCTGACAGGCATTTCGCTTGCCATGCTTGCGGTCGCGCAGCCGGGTGCGGCAGCGGCGGTTACCCGAAGCGAATATTGCAGCCGGCTCGGTCTTCAACTCGACGGGGCCATTCAAACGAAAGCCGACCCCGGAGCCAACGCCAGGGAGATCGCCGAGGCAACCGCGCTCCAGGACAAGGCGAACCGGTTTTGTGCCGAGCGCAAGCAGGCACAAGGCATCAGGACCTTCGCCAACGCCCTGAAGCTTCTTGGAGTGACACCGGTCGACCTGAACCAGTGAACGACAGCCGTCAACTCTTGCGCGTCACGGGCGCAGGTTCCCGCCGGGCTACTTTTCGCCCAGATACTGGAAAACGGCCTGCTTCCACCAATCGCTTTCGACGGTCTGTAGCAAGGCGACATCGAGTGGCTTGCGCAACGGGCTGCCGAGCGGCAGCGCCATAGCATATTGCTGGTGGTCGAAGGTCGCGTCGAGAACTTGGAGGCTCGTCGCGTAGTTCTGCCCCACCAGCCAGCTAAGCAGTGGTTTGTCGTGAACCAGCGCATCGATCTTGCCGGCACGCAGCGCATCGAGGCCTTCCTTGACGGAGGCAAAATCCTGATGGCGTATCTGGGTCGAATCCAGATAGGAGGCCGTCGACGAGCTCTGCACCGCGCCGACCCTGACCGCGGCAAGATCGCCCTCGCCCTGCACCATTCCTTCCATCTGCGTTATCGTCAGCACCGATGTGACGCCCGCAGTAAACACCGCGATCGCAATGATCGATCCCATCATCCAGATCGCGGCCAGCACCCGTCCCGGCACGGTGCGCGGGCCGAAGTCGCCGGTGCTGGCCTGTGTCGCGGCGATAGTCGACCACCACATGCTGGAAAACAGGCCCTTGGCGATGCCGCCACCGAAATCGTCATTGTGCCGGCGTTCGAACATCCAGATCAGAACGCCGACGACGACCGATATGACGATCAGCGCCAGTACCGCCTGCAGGAAGCCGAACGAGGTCAGCGCATGCAGCACCGGCCGCCAGGACGGTTGATTGTTGAGCGGTGTCGCGATGCCGAGCCCGGTCGAGAAAAAGGGTTGCGTGAAATCGACGGCCTTTTCGCGGTCGGCAGTGACCGTGATCGCGGCCATCGCCACATCGAACCTGCCGCTGACAATGCCATCGATCTGGTCCTGCACAGTCGGCACTTCGGCATAGCGGAAGCGAAGATTGAGCCGCCCTGCCATTTTCTGCCAGAGGTCGATGCTCAATCCGGACCAACTGCCGTCCTGCAGCTTGAACGCGAAAGGCGGTGCCTCCTTTATCCCGACCGATATTTCTTTTGAAGGCAAGGCCGAGGGCGAAGCCGGGTCGGGCGAAGTCTGGGCAAGCGTGGCGCCGGCTCCGACACACACGGCGACGACAGTGAGAACGAGCGCCATCGTCCACGAAGCAATTCTTCCCAACGGCAACGACTCCCAGCGCCTGCCGCCCAACCATCGCGGCTTTCGAGAGGGTAGCCGCCGTGCCGTCCTTCGTCCACCGGCGATGGCGGCGCCCACCGCCCGACGCACAATGGCCATACTATTATTCCTCGTGAAAACAGCAGTTTATGGCAATCTAGCGATTCAGACGCTGAGAAGTCTCATGCGTGTCAGCTCGACTCATGGCGCCGCGGCCGCTAACAGTCCGGTCCAATTGACACGATGCGGGATAACGGCCTGCGATGCTCAAGCTTGATCTCCTGGCGCTGTTGCTGACGCCCGGACCAACCAACATCCTCCTGGCCTTTTCGGCCGTTTCGTCCGGGATGCGGCGCACGCTGCCTATGCTGGGTGCGGCCGTGCTTGCCTATATGGCGATTACCCTTGCGGTTGCCGCAATTGTCGCCCTGATCCCGGCGGGCAACCAGATCGAACTGCGGACCGGCGTGAGGATCTGTGCGGTGCTGTGGCTGCTCTGGCTCGCCTACAGCGTCTGGACCACGAAGGACGACGGCGTCGAGATCCGGCTGGTGACGGTGAGGCAGGTTTTCGCCACCACGCTCATCAATCCCAAGGCGATGATCGTCGCCATGCTGGTTCAATCCGAGGGCATGACAGCCCAGCTTCTGACAACGATCGCGGCTCTGGTCGGTCTTGCGGGAGCGGCCTGGCTCGTCGTCGGCCTGGCGGTTCGCCGCAGCGGTTCAAACCTGCTCAGCCAGCGGTCGCTGCGACAAGCCAGCGCCATCTGCCTTGCCGGCTTCGGTATCATCCTTGCCGGCAGTAGCTTTTAGCGCCGGCCTCGCACCGGCGTCCGATGCCCCGCGCAGGAATCGGGTGGCGGGCGGCGGGGCCGCATGCGAAACGCTAGCCCCTCGCCGCAAAAGGATGGGCCATGCTCACGCTCCACGACTATTTGCCATCGCAAAATGGCTGGAAAGTCCGGGTCCTCCTCGGGCTGCTCGACATCGCCTATGACAGTCGCCTTGTCTCGATTTTCGAGGGCGAGAGCCGCACCGACGCCTTCCTTGCTCTCAACCCGGCGGGTGCGGTTCCCGTGCTTCAGCTCGAAGACGGCAGCGCCATCGCCGAATCCAATGCGATCCTCACCTACCTCGCTGAAGGGACGCCCTTTCTGCCGGCGGACCGCTTTCGGCGCGCCAAAATCATGCAGTGGCTGTTCTTCGAGCAATACAATGTCGAGCCGGTCATCGGCTCGCTGCGCTTCTGGACCTTGACCGGAAGGCTCGAGCGCAACCAGGGCATGGTTGCGGGCAAGCGCGAAGCCGGGGCCCGCACCCTCGCCGCACTCAACCGCAGCCTTGGCGATGCCCCGTTTCTCATTGGCGACGATTTCACGATCGCGGATATCGCCGTCTATGCCTACGCCCATCGCGCCGAGGATTGCGGCTTCTCGCTGACGGGCTATCCGGCTTTCGCCGCGTGGACTGGCCGCGTGCGCGACGCCATCGGTTCTGGCCATCCGGTCCATCCCTACAGCATCGATCCGCACTCGGGCGCCTGAGGGGCTTACTTCCTGCCCTGCGGATGGATCGTCTCGCCACGCTTCAACATCGCCACAAAAGTCTCGATCTTCTTCTTGCGCCCGGCCTCGGTCTTCATGTTGTGGGTGCGGAAGGCGAGCGCGAAGCGGTTCTGCGCGCTGAGCTTTGCCAGCATCGCCTTCGCCGCCGGCTCGGCATCGATGGCAGCCTGCAGGTCATCGGGGATTTTCATCTCCTTGCCGCTGCCGTAGGCGCGCGCCCAGCGCCCGTCGGCCTTGGCCGCCTCGACCTGTTTCAGCCCATGCTCGGTCATGCGGCCCTTCTCGACCAGCCGCGCGACGTTGTCGATGTTGATCAGGCTCCAGATGCTCTTCCTGCCGCGCGGCGTGTAGCGCTGCAGGAAACTCTTGTCGTCCAGCCCCTTGCGCACCGCATCGATCCAGCCGAAGCACAGCACCACCTCGATGGCTTCCTTGGGCGTGATCGACTTCAGTCCCGACCCCGCCTTGTGCACCTTGATCCACACTTCGCTTTCCGTGGCGTGGTGCTTGCCGAGCCAGGCGTGGAAGCTGGCGGGATCCGGAAACTCGTGGACTTTGTCGGGATCGACTTTGACCGGCGCCATCAGTTGGCCTGCCTGTTCGGTGTCGCTCGCGCCATCATGTCCCCTGTCTTCACTGTCATCCCGCCTCCGGCATCATGCCCATCGTCATCGACCAGAATGGCACGAGTCGCTGTCAGTTTCCGGCAGCAAACTTGTCGGGCGCGTACGGCGTACCTTCGCGCCCCCTCGACC
>NZ_RZRQ01000087.1:0-1156 GCF_003997785.1 Mesorhizobium sp. M7D.F.Ca.US.004.01.2.1
CGCCCAGGTCGGGCGCCCGGTCAAGGTCGCGCACGGCCAGCCGACGGTGATGGCCATGCTCGAATGCTACGGGGCCTCGCCGGTCGCCTGGCGGGTGCTGGCACGTGCCGCCGATGCCTTCATGACGGTGGATGAGGCCGACGCCGTCGCGGTGATGCGGCGCCTGGCGCGGCCGAGCGCCGGCGATCCGGTAATCGTTGCCGGCGAAAGCGGCGGCGTCGGCCTTGCCGGGTTGATCCGGGCGGTGGCCGACAACCGAGCCGAGCTTCAACTCGACGGCAAATCCCGTGTGCTGGCGATCAACACGGAAGGCGCCACCGACCCGCATCGTTATGCCGAACTGGTTGGCATGAGCCCGGCCGATGTGCTGGCCGGCAAGTTGACTGCAGAGGCAACGGCATGATCGAGATCGATGCACAGCGCCTGCTTGGCCGTATCCGCGAACTCGGTGCTGTTGGCCGGGATGGCGAGGGCAGGCTTATCCGGCTGGCCGCCTCCGACACCGACAGGCAGGGCCGCGACCTCTTCGTCGGCTGGCTGCGGCAGGCCGGGATCGATGTCGCCATCGACCGGGTCGGCAACATCTTCGGCATCTGGCAAAGCCCGGAAAATGCCGGGCAGGCGCCGCTGCTTATCGGTTCGCACATCGACACCGTCATCGATGCCGGCATCTATGACGGTTGCTACGGCGTGCTTGCCGGGCTGGAAGTGATCGAAACGCTCAAGGCATCAGGCTTCTTGCCGTCGCGCCCCGTCGCGGTCGCCGCTTTCACCAATGAAGAGGGCGTGCGCTACACCCCAGACATGATGGGCTCGCTGGCCCATGCCGGCGGGGTCAGCGCCGAAACGGTGCTGGCGGCTGTCGGCACCGACGGCAGCGTGCTGCGGCAGGAACTCGCCCGCATCGGCTATGCCGGCGACCGGGAACCCGGCTTTCTCAGGCCGCACGCCTATCTCGAACTGCATATCGAACAGGGGCCGGTGCTGGAGGGAGAGGGCTTGCCCATCGGCGCGGTGGAGAATCTGCAAGGCATCTCCTGGCAACGCGTCACCATCGACGGCGTCGCCAACCATGCCGGCACCACGCCGATGTCGATGCGCAGCGATGCCGGCCACGCCGCCGCCCGGGTCATCACCTTCCTGCTCGACCGGACCA
>NZ_RZRQ01000087.1:1166-20432 GCF_003997785.1 Mesorhizobium sp. M7D.F.Ca.US.004.01.2.1
AGCCTCGAACGCGCCGACCGTCGCCACTGTCGGCACGATCCGCTTCGAGCCGAATGCCATCAACGTCATTCCCTCGCGCGCCGTCTTCACCATCGATCTGCGCGATCCCGACGAACAGCGCCTGCAGGCGGAGGAGGCGGAACTTGCCGCCTATCTCGAGCAGCTTGCCGCCGCCGAGAAGGTGACGATCTCGGTCGAGCAACTGGCCCGCTTCGAGCCGGTGATCTTCGATCTCCGCATCGTCGAACGTATCGAGGCCGCCGCGAGGGCCCGTGGTCTTGGCGTCAAACGGATGACATCCGGCGCCGGCCACGACGCACAGATGATGGCGCGGATCGCGCCGGCAGCGATGATCTTCGTGCCGAGCGCCGGTGGCATCAGCCACAATCCGCGCGAGCACACCGAAGATGGCGAGCTTGTTGCCGGCGCCAACATCCTGCTTGATGTGGCCGCGCAACTGGCAAAGTAGGTCAGGAGGGGCAGAAGAATGTCTGAACTCGATCGCGATGCACTGAAGCAGGAGATGATTTTCTGGCGGCGCGATTTGCACGCGCATCCCGAATTCGGTTTCGAGGAGGAGCGCACCGCCGCCTTCGTCGCCGCCAAACTGCGCGAATTTGGGTTGGACGATGTCACCGAAGGGGTTGGCGGCACCGGCGTCGTCGGCACGCTGAAGCGCGGCAGCGGCAACCGGGCGATTGCGCTCAGGGCCGACATGGATGCATTGCGCATCACCGAGCAGTCGGACGCGCCCTACCGCTCCGGCAATCCCGGCATCATGCATGCCTGCGGCCATGACGGCCACACCACGATGCTGCTCGGCGCGGCAAAGCTGCTGGCAGAGCAGGGCGGTTTCGACGGCACTGTGCGCTTCATTTTCCAACCGGCCGAGGAATGGGGCAGGGGGGCGCTAGCCATGCTCGACGATGGGCTGATGCGGCGCTTTCCCTTCGACGAGATCTTTGGCCTGCACAACATGCCCGGCCTGCCGATCGGGCATTTCGAGACCCGCGCCGGCCCGGTCATGTCGGCCGAGGATAATTTCGAGATCGTGCTCAAAGGGCTCGGTGGCCATGCCGCGCGGCCGCATGCGGGAAACGAAACACTGGTCGCCGCCTGCGCGCTGGTCACCAATCTGCAGACCATCGTCTCGCGCCGGCTGAGCCCGGCCGACATATCGGTGGTTTCGGTGACCGAGCTGATCACCGACGGCACCCGCAACGCTCTGCCCGGCCTTGCCCGCATCCTCGGCGATGCGCGCAGCTTCCGTCCCGAGGTCAGCGCCGAGATCGAGCGGCAGATGCGCATCATCGCCGAGGGTACCGCCGCCGCCTACAATGTCACCGCCGAAGTCAAGTACAGCAGGGAGTTCGTGCCGCTGCGCAACGATGCCGAACTGGTCGATGCCGCGTTCGCGGCCGCAAGAGGCGTCTTCGAGCCCGGCAACATCGCTGTCGCCCGCGAGCCGATGACCGCCTCCGAGGATTTCGCCCGTTTCCTCGACCACGTCCCGGGCTGTTTCGTCTTCCTCGGCAATGGCGAGGCTTCCGCGCCGCTGCACAATTCCAGCTACGACTTCAACGATGACGGGCTGTTGTTCGGCACGAATTTCCACGTCGCCGTGGTCAGGCAAAGGCTGTGTGGCGAGGCGGGAAGATGATCGCTTTTTTGATCGCCAGACCGCGCTCGCCGCTGGCCCAAGCACCGCTGCTATTGCCAGCCAGCTCCGGGGTTTATTGAACTCCCCCAGTTTTGTGAACTCCCAGTGACGGAGCCCGGATGCCGATGACCAGGATTTCGCTTCTGGGAATTCCCCACGACGACAATTCGTCCTTCGCCAAGGGCGCAGCGCTTGCGCCCGCCCATATCCGTCCCGAATTGTTCTGTGATGCCTACAGCATGTGGAGCGAAACCGGTTTCGACCTGACCGACAGGCTGGTCGATCATGGCGACATCCGTTTCGACGCCGCCACCGATCCATGGGATTTGATCGAAGGCGAGGTTGGACGCGTGCTGGAACTGGGCGATCCGCTGATCTGCCTCGGCGGCGACCATGCCATCTCCTGGCCGGTGCTGCGCGCGGTGCGCCGCCGACACCCCAGCCTGACCATTCTGCACATCGACGCGCACCCCGACATGTATGAAGCCTATCAGGGCAATCCGCGCTCCCACACCTCGCCCTTTGCCCGCATCATGGAAGAGCGGCTTGCCGACCGCCTCATCCAGGTCGGATTGCGCACCGTCAACGACCATCATCGCGACCAGTTCGATCGGTTTGGTGTCGAGGTCATCGAGGCCGCGCGGTTCAGCGATGATCTGCGGCTCGACCTCACGACGCCGGTCTATATCTCGATGGATCTCGACGGGCTCGACCCGGCTTTTGCGCCGGGTGTCTCGCATCGCGAACCCGGCGGCCTGACTACTCGTCAGGTCATCAACCTGATTCAGTCGATCAACCAGCCGATCGTGGCGGCTGATATCGTTGAGTTAAATCCCGCTCGCGACATCGCCGGCCTGACCGCCGGCGTGGCGGCAAAACTCCTCAAGGAGATTGCCGGAATGATGGTCAAGACACGCGGGTGACGGGCCGGCGAGGGTACGTTTTTAACGAAAACAATCGCCCGATGACGCCAGGGAAAGACTCAGCTACCTTCTGCTGTGCGGCGGACCTAATTATCCGCTTGGCCGGCGCTTCATTCCTCCTCCCAAGCGGCGCCGGCCTTCTTCCCCCAAAGAGCCCCTTTGTTGATGCTAAATTAGCGGAAGTTAAATTTAGAGCGTTTGGGCTTGCCTGAAATTAGGGTCTTTCCGACATAAATCCGGCATGCCTTTCGAAGGTGCTGGCAGGAAAACCGATGCGCGGGCGTGGATGGATCAAGGCGTTGCGTCAGGACGAGGCCCGGCAGGTGCGTGCGCGCATTGCCGAACTGGAGCGCGACCTGATGGCGACCTCTCCGCAGGGCCGCCATAGGCGGCACGAGGCAGGACACGAACTTCGCAATGCCAAGTTCCGCCTGGAGCGTCTCGAGGAATGCATCGCCGAAATACCGGAACGGGCTGAGTGTTAGCGGAAGCGATCGCGGCTCTCGATCACATACCCTGATAATCGGGAGGGAACCAAATGCCGTCCCCTCGGGTTGGTTCTGTTCCAATGGAGTACGCAACCATGTTCCGTCTGCTTATCGCCGGCGCTTTGGCTTATGTCACATACCGCCTCACCAGGCAGATGATCGATGACGTGCCCGATACAGTCGACCCGCTGTTGCTGCCACCGTCGCAACATGATCGCGAAGCCTTGCGTCGGCAGTCAGCCGCGATTGGTGTCGATCCGCAACGCTAGGCGTGATCCCCCTCGGTCTGCGGGGGCTAAGTCTGCCTCGCATCGACGTTGCGAACAAAGCGGAAACGATGCTTGATGGGCGATGAACCTCGCCACCGCTGATTCGACCTTTCGGGATCCGACCGTCCAGCCTGCCTATCTCGCCCGGCTGAACGATGCCCAGCGCCAGGCCGTCGAGCATGGCGACGGCAAGATAGCCGGTCCGCTGCTGGTCATTGCCGGCGCCGGTTCGGGCAAGACCAACACCTTGGCGCATCGCGTCGCTCATCTGATCGTCAAAGGGGCCGATCCGCGCCGCATCCTGCTGATGACTTTTTCGCGCCGCGCCGCGGCCGAAATGGCCAGGCGCGTCGAGCGCATCGCCGGCGAAGTACTCGGCCGCGATGCCGCGGTGATCACCGATGCGCTGACCTGGGCCGGCACCTTTCACGGCATCGGCGCGCGGCTGTTGCGCGACTATGCGCTGGAGATCGGCCTCGACCCTGCCTTCACCATCCATGACCGCGAGGATTCCGCCGACCTGATGAATCTGGTCCGCCACGAGCTCGGCTTCTCGAAGACGGAGGCGCGTTTCCCCACCAAGGGCACCTGCCTTGCCATCTATTCGCGTGCCGTCAACGCCCAGGCGCCGCTTAACGAGGTGTTGGGGTCTGCCTTTCCCTGGTGCGCCGGTTGGGCGGAGCAGCTGAAGCAATTGTTCGCCGGTTATGTCGAGGCCAAGCAGGCGCAGAACGTGCTCGATTACGACGATTTGCTGCTCTACTGGGCGCAGATGGCGGCCGAGCCTGAAATAGCGATGCATCTCGGCGGGCGCTTCGACCATGTGCTGGTCGATGAATACCAGGACACCAACCGTTTGCAGGCCTCGATCCTCATGGCGCTGAAACCCGACGGCGCCGGGCTGACGGTGGTGGGAGACGATGCACAGTCGATCTATTCGTTCCGTGCCGCCGAAGTACGCAACATCCTCGACTTTCCAAACCAGTTTGCGCAAGCCGCCGATGTGGTGATGCTGGAGCGCAATTACCGCTCGACCGAAACCATTCTTGCCGCCGCCAATGCCGTGATCGGCGAGGCCTCGGAGCGCTTCACCAAGAACCTGTGGTCGGAGCGCAAATCCAGCGACAGACCGAGGCTGGTGACCGTGCGCGACGAGGTCGAGCAAGCCAATTTCGTCTGCGACACCATCCTCGCCGAGCGCGAGGCCGGCACGGCGTTGAAATCCCAGGCGGTGCTGTTTCGCGCCTCGCATCATAGCGGGCCGCTGGAGATCGAGCTGACACGGCGCAACATTCCCTTCGTCAAGTTCGGCGGCCTGAAGTTCCTCGATGCCGCCCATGTCAAGGATGTTCTGGCGGTGCTGCGCTTTGCCGAAAACCCGCGCGACCGGGTCGCCGGCTTCCGCGTGCTGCAGCTGATGCCGGGCATCGGCCCTTCGGCCGCGGCGCAGATCGTCGAGACGATGACGACGGCGCTCGACGAGGCCATGGGGCTGGCCGGCTGGCGCCCGCCGCAACGCGCGGCGGATGACTGGCCGGGCTTCGTCTCGCTCTATTCCGGCCTGCGGGCCGGCGCCAAATGGCCTGCCGACCTCGAACGGATCAGGCTGTGGTACGAGCCGCATCTGGAGCGCATCCACGAGGATGCAACGACGCGCCGGGCCGACCTGTTGCAGCTCGAGCAGATCGGCTCGGGCTATGCCTCGCGCGAACGGTTCCTCACCGAACTGACGCTCGACCCGCCGGACGCCACCAGCGATCAGGCCGGGCCGCCGCATCGTGACGAGGACTATCTGATCCTGTCGACCATCCATTCGGCCAAGGGCCAGGAATGGAAGAATGTCTTCGTGCTCAACACGGTCGACGGCTGCATCCCGGCCGATCTCGGCGTCGGCACCAGGGAGGACATCGAGGAGGAGCGCCGGCTGCTCTACGTGGCGATGACGCGGGCCAAGGACAATCTCAACCTGGTCATGCCGCAGCGCTTCTTTCCGCACGGCCAAGCGGCGCGCGGCGACCGCCATCTCTATGCCTCGCGCACCCGCTTCATCCCGGCTTCGATCCTGGCTGCGTTCCAGCAGGTATCATGGCCGAGCGCGCAAGCGGCACAGGGCAGGGCGGCCCGGCCAGAGGTGCGCGTCGACATCGGCGCGCGCATGCGCGGCATGTGGAAATAGCCGCGGGGATAGCGCCATGTCGCAACCACCGGTCAGGGTCGCCATCGCGGGTGCGCTAGGCCGCATGGGCCGCCAGATGGCCGACGCTGTGCAGGACGATGCGCGGCTGGCGCTCGCCGCCCGCTTCCACCGGCCGGGCATCGTCGGCGAAGGTCTGGTGAGCCGCGACGAGGCGCTTGCCATGGCCGAAATCGTGATTGATTTCACCACGCCGGCTGCCTCGGCCGACTTGGCCAGGGTTTGCGCTGGGCGCGGCGGGCCAGCCCTGGTCATAGGCTCGACGGGCTTCGATGCGGCGGAATTGGCTGATATTGCCGATGCCGCGAAGACCATCGCGATCGTCCGCTCAGGCAGCTTTTCGCTTGGCCTCAACATGCTGGTCGGGCTGGTCGAGCGGGCGGCGAAAGCGCTCGATCCCGACGACTGGGATGTCGAGATTGTCGAGGCGCATCATCGCCACAAGATCGATGCGCCATCAGGGACGGCGCTGATGCTGGGGCAAGCCGCAGCCGGCGGGCGCGGCATCGAGCTGGAGACGGTCGCAAGGCGTGTACGCGACGGCGTCATCGGCGCGCGTCCGGCCGGCGAAATCGGCTTTGCGGTGATGCGTGGCGGCAGCATCATCGGCGAGCACAGCGTCCGCTTCTGCGCCGAGGGCGAGCTTGTTGCCTTGTCGCATGCGGCCGGCGACCGCATCATGTTCGCCCGCGGCGCCATCGCCGCCGCACTCTGGGTGGCGGGACGCCCGCCCGGCGAATACGACATGCGCGACGTGCTGGGGCTGAACAATTGAAACAGGGGGATGGCTTGTGTGTTCGCGGCATGACCGCCTCGCAGCGGCCGGCTAATACCCACAGCTTACTAATCTGTATGGTTTGATTTTCAGCTTTTCCTTGAAAGCTGGATGAAAGGTTGGTGCCCTTAGTGTTCATGGGCGCCCCATATTTGTCGCGGAAAGCGATGGGAGAGAGAGGGGCGCGGAAACGAACAAAGGGAAGAGGCCATGTCGCTCGCGCGAACTCTGCTTGATTCAGCCGCCACAACCGCACTCGTCGCCACCATGGCCTTGTCGGCGCCGTCCGCGCGCGCCGACGAAAAAGTTTCCATCATGGTCGGCGGCTATGAGAAACAGATCTATCTGCCCGCCAAGCTGACCGAAGCGCTCGGTTACTTCAAGGACGAGGGTCTCGACGTCGAGTTGCTGAATGAACCGGCCGGCGTCGATGCCGAAAACGAGATGCTGGCCGGTGCCGTGCAAGGCGTTGTCGGTTTCTACGACCACTGCATCGATCTGCAGGCAAAGGGCAAATTCGTCGAATCCATCGTCCAGTTCAGCCAGGCGCCAGGCGAGGTCGAGCTTGTTTCAACGAAACACCCCGAGATCAAATCACCTGCCGACTTCAAGGGCATGAGCCTGGGCGTGACCGGTCTGGGCTCATCGACGAATTTTCTTACGGAATATCTCGCCGTCAAGAATGGTCTGAAGCTCGGCGACTTCACCTCGGTTCCGGTTGGCGCAGGCACCACCTTCATCGCCGCCATGCAGCAGGACAAGATCCAGGCAGGCATGACGACCGAGCCGACGATCACCCGACTGCTCAAGACCGGCGAAGCGTCGGTTCTCATCGATATGCGCACAATGGAAGGCACTAAGGCTGCGCTGGGCGGCACTTACCCGGCCGCATCGCTCTATATGCAGACCGACTGGGTCGAAGCGCACAAGGACATCGTGCAGAAGCTGGCCAACGCCTTCGTCAAGACGCAGAAATTCATCAACACGCATAGCGGCGCCGAGATCGCCGACAAGATGCCGCAAGACTATTATGTCGGCGACAAGGAAGGCTACGTGAAGGCCCTCGATGCCGGCAAGGCAATGTTCACCCCCGACGGGATCATGCCCGAAGGCGGCCCGGAGACTGTGCTGACGGTTCTTTCAGCCTTCAAGAAGGAACTGCAGGGCAAGCAGATCGACCTCTCCAAGACCTACACCTCGGAATTCGTCAAGAACGCCAAGTAGCAGACCATGCCGGCGCGATGCGCGTCGCCGCGCCGGCAACCGTCGGTTTTTCACGTCCGGCGGCTCTGGCCGACGGCGGGCGTCCGCTCGAACCCGGAGTTCCATCATGACCCATGAAAAGACCACACCAGCGATTGAACTGATCAATGTCAGTCGGCGGTTCCTCACACCCACCGGCAAATCACTGACGGCGCTGCGCGATTTCACCATGACCGTCGAGCGCGGCGAATTCGTCGCCGTTGTCGGTCCGACCGGTTGCGGAAAGTCCACCACCCTCAACCTCGTCACCGGGTTGGCCAGTCCAAGCGCCGGCGAGGTTCGTGTCATGGGCGCGCCCGTCAAGGGAATAGACCCGCGCATCGGTTTTGTTTTCCAAAGCGATGCCTTGTTTCCCTGGCGAAATGTGATCGAGAATGTGATGGCTGGCCCGCTCTTTCGTGGCAGGGCGAAGTCGGATGCCACGGCCGCGGCACGCGACTGGCTGGCGCGCGTCGGCCTGTCGCGTTTCGAGCAGCACTATCCGCACCAGCTTTCCGGCGGCATGCGCAAACGTGTGGCGCTGGCCCAAACCTTCATAAACGGCCCTGAGATCCTGCTGATGGACGAACCGTTTTCGGCGCTGGACGTGCAGACACGCGTCCTGATGCATGAGGAATTGCTGCGCCTGTGGTCTGAGGCAAAGGCGTCCGTGGTCTTCGTAACGCATGATCTCGAAGAGGCGATCGCGCTCGCCGACAAGGTCTATGTCCTGACCGCCGGACCGGCCACGGTAAAGTCGGTCTACACGATCGATCTGCCGCGGCCGCGCGTGGTCGCCGATATCCGCTACGAGCAGAGCTTCATCGATTACTCGCGCACGATCTGGGCTGATCTCAAGGAAGAGGTCGAGACCAGCTATGCACGTGCCGCGGCCTGAGGAGGAACGCCATGACCGATGCTACCATCGACATCAGCGCAGGAGCTTTCAGGCCGGGCACTTCCGATGCGGAAATCGAGGCGGCCGCCGCCAAGGCGGCACGGAATCGCCGCCGCACGGTGATGTTCTGGCGGGTCGCGATCCTGGTCGCCTTTCTAGGCTTGTGGGAAATTGCCGCGCGCCAAGCGTGGATCGACCCGTTCTTCTACGCAATGCCGAGTACGATCACGCAGCGGCTCTATGAATGGACGACGGAAGGAACGTCCGAGGGTCCCCTCTGGTATCATCTCTATGTCACCATGGAGGAGGCGGTCATCGGCTTCGTCACCGGCTCGGTTGCCGGTATCATCATCGGCGTCGCGCTCGGGCGCAACCGCATGGCTGCCGACATTTTCTCGATCTACATCAAGGTGATCAATTCCATTCCGCGCGTCGTCCTGGCGCCGATCTTCATCATGATCCTCGGCCTTGGCCTCGCTTCGAAAGTGGCGCTTGCCTTCGTGATGGTTTTCTTCGTTGTCTTTCACAATGCCTTCCAGGGCGTGCGCGAAGCCGACAGGGCAATGATTGCGAACGCCCGCATCCTGGGCGCGTCCAATTGGCAGCTGACCCGTTCGGTGATTGTCCCTTCGGCGATGAGCTGGATCTTCGCCAGCCTGCATGTCAGCTTCGGCTTTGCCATCATCGGCGCGATCGTTGGCGAGTTCGTCGGCTCGCGTTACGGTATCGGCCTGCTGATCAACATCGCCAAGGGTTCCTTTGACGCCGCTGGCATGTACGCCGCGATCGTCATCGTCATGGTGGTGGCGCTGGGTGCTGAATATCTGATGACCATGGTCGAGGATCGCCTGGCGAAATGGCGTCCCCAGCCCCTGCATGAGACGCAGTGAGCGGCGACAGACCTTAGCTGCTTGCCAGCGGCAGCCTTACCTCGACCACCAGACCGCCGGCCGCGCCATCCCCGAGGGTGACGCGGCCGCCGGCATTGTCGACGACCTCGCGCACAATGGCCAGGCCAAGCCCGCTGCCTTCCTCGGTCGATCCAGCAATGCGGTAGAAGCGTTCGAACACATGGTCTCGCTCATCCAACGGGATGCCGGGCCCATCGTCGGCGACCGTCAGCACGGCTTCGCCGTCGATGGTCGCCAATTTCACCGTGACGCTGCCGTCGGCCCGGGAGTAACGCAGCGCATTGTCGACGAGGTTGACGATCATCTCTCGCAACATGGTGCCGTCGCCGATGACCGGCACCGGACCGGTCTCCTCGAGGCCGAGATCGATATTGCGGCCGATCGCTGTCGGCGCCTGCGTTTCCAGCACGTGGCGGGCGGCTTCGGTAAGGTCGATATGGTCGGCGCGCGGCCGCCGGCTGCCCGGCTCCGCCCGTGACAGGGTCAGAAGCTGTTCGGCCAACCGCGCCAGCCGGCCGGAACTGGCCTGCAGCGCCATCAGCGCTTCCTGGCGCGCGTCGGAGGCACTTTCGCGCAGCGCGTAGCTTGCCTGTGTCGACAGCAGCGCCAGCGGTGTCCGCAACTGGTGCGCCGCATTGGCGATGAAGCGGCGTTGCGCCGCCATCTGCGCCCGCACGCGCTCCATATAGGCGTTCAGCGCATCGATCAGCGGGCGGATTTCGCTTTGCGCCCCTGGCACTTCGACCGGATCCAACTCGCTGCGGCTTGGCGAGCGCACCGCGTCGCGCAACCGGATCAAGGGCGCAAGGCCGCGATGCAAGCCCAGCAGAACGAACAAACCGGCAATCGCCACCAGCGCCAGTTGTTGGGCAAAGGCGCCAAACCAGAGACGCTGCACCATGGCGTCGTGTCCGGCAAGCGTGACGCCGACCGTAACGGTGATCGGCGAATCGTCTCCGGCGCCGACCACCGTGTGGCTGAAGGTCAGCAACCGCAGCCGATGGTCGCGATAGGTTGCCTCTGTGTCCGGGGACTTCGGTGCTTCCGGCAGATCCGGATAGCCGGTCAGCAGCCGCCCTCCGGCGGTCTTGACATGGTAGTAGACGCTGTCGTGATCGCCGGTGTCGAACATCTCGATCGCCGCCGGCGGTATCGTGGCGTCGAGCATGCCGTCAGTCACGGCGACGCGTTCGGCGATAGCACGCGCCGAGCCCATCAGCATGCGATCGGTGACGAGGTCCGCGGTTGCCAGCGCGTTGCGGTGGCTGGTCCACAGATTGATGGTGGCGAGGCCGACGAGCGGCAACACCACCCAAGCAAGAAGCTGCAAGCGGAGACTGTTAATCCTCATGGCGCCTAGTCTTCAAGGCGCAGGAGATAGCCGAGGCCGCGCAGCGTGACGATACGGACCCGCGCCCCTTCGAGCTTTTTGCGCACGCGGTGCACATAGATCTCGATGGCGCTGGGGTCGGCGTCGGTCTCGAAATCATAGATAGCGGCCGACAATGCCGCCTTGCTCACCGTGCGCCCGGCCTTGACTACAAGCTGTTCGAGCACCGCGTGCTCGCGCGGCGTCAGCGCCAGCGTCTCGCCGGCGAGCGAAAACAGCCGCGTGTTGGTGTCGAAGACGAGATCGCCGCAGGCAACGACCGGCGCGGTGCGGTCATTGGCTCGGCGCAATTGCGCACGGATGCGCGCTTCGAGCTCTTCGATCTGGAAAGGCTTCGCCAGATAGTCGTCGGCGCCTTCATTGAGGCCCTTGACCCGACCGTCGAGACTGGCATTGGCGGTCAGCACGATCACCGGCACCCGGTTGCCACGGGCCCGCAACATGCGCAGCACCTCCAGCCCGCTCATGCGCGGCAGCGCCAGGTCGAGGATGACAAGCGCGTGGTCGCCGGCTGCGAGCGCGTGTTCGACATCCTCGCCATCATGGACGATGTCGACGACATAGTTCGCCTGACGCAGGGTCTTGCCCAGCCAATCCGCCAGTTCGCGATTGTCTTCTACAAGCAGCAACCGCATTTCTATCGCTGTCCTGGGGTGCAGGTCACCCGGATTTCCGCCCGCTTCTTCAACTGGCACCGCTAAGTCGCGCCCGATTGATGATCGTGCACAAGCGATAATCTCGATCCATCCGCAAGGCAAATGCAGGAGATCCAGAAGTTCAGATGGTGGCGTGGCCGCACAAATCGAACCGATCGGTTCGTTTTCTGTTGACGGACCGTGCAGCACGTAGTGAACACCGGCGGCCAGAATGCCTTGGTGTGGAAAACGACGTTTTCAATAAGTATCTGATATTATTTATAAAAATTATCCCTGCCGAACCCCCTTGCTGAATTTCAAGGGGCGGATTCACACGGCCTATGGAACATCTTCGTGATTGGAATCCGCGGCGAGGCAAACCCATCTCGGGGTGGTCCGAGCGACGCGAAATTCCTCCCAAGGGCACGCCACTAGACGGACAGAACAAACACTGGAGTAAATAAAATGACCAAGATCGCTCTTACCGCCGCCGCCATCCTCGTTGCCACGGGCACTGCTTTTGCCGGCAGCGACAATTATGGCTCGGCCAACGCCAATCAGCCTGCCGTCACTGTCGACCAGTCGGTCACTGCTTCGATCTCGAAGTCGACGCAGACCGTCCAGGCCCCCGCTTCGCAGGGCGCTGACCGCAATCTCTTCGGACGCTAATCGCGACTGCCGATATCAATCCAATCTTGAATTCAGGAGTAAATAAAATGACCAAGATCGCTCTTACCGCCGCCGCTATCCTCGTTGCCACGGGCACTGCTTTTGCCGGCAGCGACAACTATGGCTCTTACAATGCCAACCAGCCGGTTGCCAACCAGTCGGCTTCGAGCCAGTCGCTTTCCAACATCGACACCTCGCACACCGGCTCGATCGTGAAGTCCGAAAAGGCACAGGGCGACGCTAATGCCAAGGTGCCGGCTCAGTCTGGCCAGGGCATCTGGGGCCACTGAACAACGCAGGCCTTGATTACTTGACTACAAAGAGCGGTGGGCTTGGCCCACCGCTCTTGTTTTTTGCGCGGAGGAATAGGCACCGGCCGGCGGCTTCGGCTCAAGGCGCCAATCCTGCAGTCGGCAAAAAAACATTCCACATCCAGGAATAAAACCGGACTGCCCAGGGTCTTGTCCTTAGCGGAACCGTCCTCCCAAGACGCCGCCTGACGGAAAGAACCAGGAGACTTGAAAATGAACAGGATTTCTCTTATCGCCGCCGCCATTCTCGTTGCCACGGGCAGCGCTTTTGCCGGCAGCGACCACTACAACTCCACCAGTACCAACCAGCCGGCTGCCCCGGTTGCCGGCGTCGATCATGCCGTCACCGGGGCGGTCAAGAACACGAATATGGCTGAGCACAAGGCTGCCGGCACCAGGACGAAGACCACCACCGATTGGCCGGAACCCGGCCAGGGCATCTGGGGCAACTGATGTCTCGGGCGCCGCGGGTTTGACCCGCCGCGCCCGCTCGACACCAGATTTCTAGCCCAGATCCTTTGGCCGCAGACAATGTGTCAGCCGGGCGGAGGACAGGCCGGACCAGTCGCCCTCGAAGACGAAGCGCGCAAGGGCAGCAGTCGGGAATTTTTCATCGAGCTTCTTGCGCGCCTTGGCCTCCGACTCTGGTCCGGCAAGCTGTCTGGCCAAATCCTCCAGGCCCGGATTGTGGCCGATCACGACCAGGCAT
The DNA here is from genome assembly GCF_003997785.1 of Mesorhizobium sp. M7D.F.Ca.US.004.01.2.1. NCBI lineage: Bacteria > Pseudomonadati > Pseudomonadota > Alphaproteobacteria > Hyphomicrobiales > Phyllobacteriaceae > Mesorhizobium > Mesorhizobium sp. M7D.F.Ca.US.004.01.2.1. Next base: position 14,241 of record NZ_RZRQ01000087.1, read on the forward strand.
CCGCTCGACCCGTCTGTTTTACGAATCTGGCTCAGAATATCCGCCGCTGAAGCATCGTAGAGCGCTTTGGCGAGTTCGACCCGAGGGCGGACGGACAGTTCCGCTGCCACCAGCCGCCAGGTGTCGCGGGTGCGCAGCGCCGGCGACACCAGCGCTAGCTCCGGCAGCCAGTTGCGCGCCGCAAGCTCACGGCCCATCAATTGGGCTGCTTTCAGTCCGCGCTCGGCCAGCGGGCGGTCGAAATCATCGAGATCAGGGTCGTCCCAGCTCGATTTGGCGTGGCGAAGCAGGAGAAGCTGTTTCATCGTCACGCTCTCGACTCACGGCGTGATGCGCGCCAGATGCTCGAGGTCGGCTTCCTCACGCAGCGGGTCGGGGGCCATCACCACCGAGGTGCTGTTGTCGGCATCGTCGGCAAAGTGGGCAAGCACGGTGCGGCCGGCCTCCATGCGCGCCTTGCCTTCGGCGACCAGCCCCAGCGCCAGCGGATAGAGCCGGTGTTCGGTCTTCAGCACACGGGCAGCCAATGCATCCACAGTGTCGCCAACCATCACCGGCACGGCCGCCTGGGCGATGATCGGGCCGTCATCCATCTCGGAAGTGACGAAATGCACGGTACAGCCATGGATACGCATGCCGGCGGCCAGCGCGCGTGCATGGGTGTCGAGCCCCCTGAAAGCCGGCAGCAGGGCAGGGTGGATGTTGATCATGCGGCCCTGCCATTTCTGAACGAAGCCGGGGGTGAGGATGCGCATGTAGCCGGCCAGCGCCACGATCTCGGCATTGAATGCCGTGAGCGCTGCGTCGATCGCGGCATCATGCACCTGCTTGCTGCCATGGTCGGCACGCGAGATGACCTGTGTGGCGATGCCGCGCGCCCTGGCGATGCCGAGGCCGGCGGCGTCCGCCTTGTCGGAAATAACGCCGACGATCTCGGCCGGGAAAGCCGGGTCGCTGGCCGCCGCGATCAGCGCGGTCATGTTGGAGCCGCGCCCCGAGATCAGGACAACAGCGCGTTTCCTCTGCGCGCTCATAGGCCGATCGAGCCCCGATAGATGACGCCGGCATCCCTGCGCGGCACGATGCGGCCGATCGGCGTCACCGTCTCGCCGGCCTCCTGCAGCACGGCCGCGACCTGTGCTGCCTGGCCGGACGCGACCGCCAAAATCATGCCGATACCGCAATTGAAGGTGCGCATCATCTCTTCCGGCGCCACGCCGCCGGTCTTGGCCAGCCACGAGAACACGGGCGGGACGTCGATCGCCTCGAGGTCGAGCTCGGCCGAAAAATCCTTGGGCAGCACGCGCGGAATGTTTTCCGGGAAGCCGCCGCCGGTGATGTGGGCGAGCGCCTTGATGCCATGCGTGTTGCGGATCGCCTTGAGGATCGACTTGACGTAGATGCGGGTCGGCTCGAGCAGCGCCTCGGCGAGCGTCGCCTCGTCGTTGAACGGCGCCGGATCGCCCCAGGCCAGGCCGCTGACGGCAACGATGCGGCGCACCAGCGAAAAACCGTTCGAATGCAGGCCCGAAGAAGCCAGGCCTAGCAGCACGTCGCCCTCGACGATGTCGTCGGTGGGCAAGAGCTGGCCGCGTTCTGCAGCACCCACGGCAAAGCCGGCAAGGTCGTAGTCGTTGCCGTGATACATGCCGGGCATCTCAGCCGTCTCGCCGCCGATCAGCGCGCAGCCGGCCTTGCGGCAGCCCTCGGCAATGCCGCCGACGATCGCGGCACCCTGGTCGGGATCGAGCTTGCCGGTGGCGAAATAGTCGAGGAAGAACAGCGGTTCGGCGCCTTGAACGACGATGTCGTTGACGCACATGGCGACGAGATCGATGCCGATCGTGTCGTGCTTGCCGGCGTCGATGGCGATCTTCAGCTTGGTGCCGACGCCGTCATTGGCGGCCACCAGCACCGGATCGGTGAAACCGGCGGCCTTGAGGTCGAACAGGCCGCCAAACCCGCCGATCTCGCCATCGGCGCCGGGCCGTCGCGTCGCGCGCACCAGCGGCTTGATCTTCTCGACCATGAGATTGCCCGCATCGATATCGACGCCGGCCTCGGCATAGGTGAGCCCGTTCTTGCGCTTGCCGGTTTTGGGTTGGCCGCTTTTGGGCTGGCCCGTTTTGGGCTGGCTTGTGTCGCGCTTGCTCATCGCAATTTTCCTGCTCGTTTGCGGGCTCTTCGCATGAACGGTTTCGGTCCGCAAGGATAACGGCGGCCCAGCGGCGTTTCGGCATGACAAAATCGTGGACAGCAAATGCGAGACGGCCAGGTTCCGATTGTCAGTCTCTCCCTTGCACCCACCCGCCACCTCCATCATCTATGAACAAAACAAAGCGACGGGACATCGCCTTGACCATCCCCAATCTGATTACCATCCTGCGCCTTCTTCTGGTGCCGGCGGTGGTGCTGGCAATGTTGCAGGCACGCTGGGACTGGGCCTTTGCCGGCTTCCTCATCGCCGGCATCTCCGATGGCGTCGACGGGTTCATCGCTCGCCGCTTCAACCAGCAGTCCAGGCTCGGTGCCTATCTCGACCCGATGGCCGACAAGCTGCTGCTGGTTTCGGTGTTCGTGGTCATGGGTTTCATCGGGCAATTGCCGCTCTGGCTGGTCGTCACCATGGTGTCGCGCGACGCGCTGATCGTCTGCGCTGTCGTGTTGTCGACCGTCATGGCCCATCCGGTCGAGATGAAACCGCTGTTCGTGTCGAAGGCCAACACCGCCATCCAGATCGTGCTGGCCGCGGTTGTGCTGGGCGAACTCGCCCTTGTCGTTCACCTCGACCCACTGAGGCCAGCCCTCATATTGCTGTCCGGGGTCTTGACCGTGGCTTCGGCCGCGGCCTATCTCGTGGCTTGGCTGAGGCATATGAGCGGCTATGGCGAAGGCTCCACTCCGGACATCTGAGACAGAAACGGCGGCGATAGAGGCTGCGGCCGTCGACATTGCCGCGTCCGCCGCCTTCCGCCGCCAGATATTCTTCTGGCTGGCCAGCGCGGTCATCCTGGCGCTTTTTCTCTATGTCTTCAGCGCCATCCTGTTGCCCTTCGTCGCCGGCATGGTGCTCGCCTATTTCCTCGATCCCGTCGCCGACCGGCTGCAGCGGCTCGGCCTGTCCCGTTTCATGGCGACGGTCGTCATCCTCATCACCTTCCTCATCGTGCTGGTGCTGGCCTTTGTTATCCTCATTCCGGTTCTGGCCACGCAAATGGCCGATTTCGCCGGAAAATTGCCGGAATATCTGACCCGGTTGCAGAGCCTGATCACGTCGTTCGACCCGAAATGGCTGGAGCAGAAATTCGGCGTCAACGCCAATGGCTTGCGCGACGGCCTGAATTCGCTGCTGACCTCCGGCTTCGGCCTGATCACCACCGTCTTCACCTCGCTGTGGAGTTCCGGCATGGCGCTGGTCTCGGTGGTCAGCCTGTTCGTGGTGACGCCGGTGGTCGCCTTCTACATGCTGCTCGACTGGGACCGCATGGTGGCGGTCATCGACAGCTGGGTGCCGCGCGACAACGTCGCGACCGTGCGCGCCATCGCGCGGGACATCAACACCGCCACAGCCGGCTTCGTGCGCGGCCAGGGCACGCTGTGCCTGGTGCTGGGCGCCATGTATGCCACCGGGCTGACGCTGACCGGCTTGAATTTCGGCATCCTCATCGGCCTGTTCGCCGGGCTGATTTCCTTCATCCCCTATGTCGGCTCGCTGACCGGGCTGGTGCTGGCCGTTGGCGTTGCCTTCGTCCAGTTCTGGCCGGACTGGACCATGATCGTCGCTGTCGCTGTCGTGTTCTTCATCGGCCAGTTCATCGAGGGCAACATCCTGCAGCCGCGGCTGGTCGGCAAGAGCGTCGGCCTGCACCCGGTATGGCTGATGTTTTCGCTGTTCGCCTTCGGCGCGCTGTTTGGCTTCGTCGGCTTGCTGATCGCGGTGCCGGCTTCGGCTGCCGTTGCCGTGCTGGTACGGTTTGCCATAGCCCGCTATCTCGAATCGCCTCTCTACAAGGGCCATGGCGCGGCGCCTGTACCGCAGCTTCCGGCCGATCGCGGCGGTGGCCACCGCACGCAACCGCGTCGCTGAAGTGACTGCCCAGCCAACCGACCCGCCACGCCAGTTGCCGCTCGATCTCGGCCATGGCACCGGCTATTCGCGCGACGACCTCGTCGTCTCGGGCACCAACAATCATGCGGTGGCCCTGGTCGACCGCTGGCCTGACTGGCCTTCGCCGGTGGTGGTGCTGGCCGGTCCCGCCGGCTCCGGCAAGACACATCTGGCCTCGATCTGGCGCGCGCGCGCCAGCGCGGTGGCGGTCGACGCCCGGCGCATCGGCGACAGCATCGCCAATCTCGGCGCCCGGCCGGCACTGATCGACGATGTCGATACCGGGGCGGTTGATGAACAAGGCCTGTTCCATCTGATCAATGCGGTGCGGGGTGCAGGCTCCACACTGCTCCTGACGGCGCGCCGCTTCCCATCGGCCTGGGGCGTCAGGCTGCCTGATCTAGCCTCGCGGCTGAAGGCGGCGGCGACAGTCGAGATCCATGAGCCTGACGATCTCCTGCTCGCCGGCGTCATCACCAAGCTGTTTGCCGACCGACAGGTCGAGGTCGAGCCGCATGTCGTGCAGTATCTCGTGCGCCGCATCGAGCGCTCGCTGGCGACGGCCATGCGCGTGGTGGAAAGGCTGGACCGCACCGCGCTCGAGCGCAAGACGCCGATCACGCGCACGCTCGCCGCCGAAACCGTCAACGCCATGGATGAAGGGCAGGGCGAATTCGAGATTTAGCCTGGTCCTGAGAGCTGATCTCACAGCCACATTCTGGCGAAATGGCGGACCGGCGGCGACCTCGGCAAGGCCGACGAGCGGAAACGGCGCAAGGTGACCATGCGACCGTGCCAATGGCTATCGATACCGTGTTTCCGGGAGAGGATGGTCGGAGTGGAGAGATTCGAACTCCCGACCCTCTGGTCCCAAACCAGATGCGCTACCAGGCTGCGCTACACTCCGAACGGTCTGTTGCCTATTCATTTCGGCGTTGCATGGCAAGTGCAAAAACCTTGCCGCCGCGTGCATTGCGCAGTAATGACGGGCGAAGGGTGGCGATGCTACCTTGCACAATAACGAGGTGGCCATGTCCGCGCGCATTTTCAGCCCAGCCAAAACCGCTATGCAGTCCGGCAAGGCCAAGACCGGCCACTGGGTGCTGGAATTCGACCCCGAGATGCGCAAGAAGATCGACCCGCTGATGGGCTACACCACGTCGGGCGACATGAGAAGCCAGATCAGGCTCACCTTCGACACCAGGGAAGAGGCGGTGGCCTACGCCGAAAAGGAAGCGCTCGCCTACCGCGTCGAGGAGCCGAAAGAGACCAAGCGCCGCCAGATTTCCTATGCGGAGAATTTCCGCTATGACCGCAGGACGCCCTGGACGCATTGAACGGCGGCCAGCGCAAAAATATCCAGCCGGCCCAACGGCCGGCCAGCGGTCCCGTAGCTCAGCTGGATAGAGCACCGGCCTTCTAAGCCGATGGTCACAGGTTCGAATCCTGTCGGGATCGCCAATAATTTCAAGTGGTTAGTGTGTGATGAGAGTCGGATTGACGTGGATCGCGCAGCCGCCGGCGCTGTCGTATTATTTCGTGACTCAGCCTTTTCGGAACCTTTCCCGCGCACGGCGCGTTTCGGCGCCTGTATTCGCAAAGCCTCATACAAAAAGCGGATCGGTGGGAGGCAAACACGGGTGGGGAGGAGTGTTGCAATGTCGAACCGAGAAATAGGAATATCTTCGGCCCTGGATCGGCGCATCGCGGATCTCAAGGCCAGGATGCTGGACGCCCGGATCACCGAATACGAAATGAAGACCTTTCAGAAAGTGGCTTCCATCATGGGAGGCGGCGAAGGCTCCCTCTGCCTTGATGCCGACGACCTGATCGCGGCATCCTTTGTCGTCGACGCGCTGGGTAAACCAACACTCAACTGACGGCGGACGGTCTGGCTTCGAACGCCGCTTGCTCTGCCAGCAGCTTGGTCCAAACCCTCAAGCCGGGAATCAGGATGGCCGCCTTTCTCGGCGGCCGTCCTGCGGCGTCCGCGCGCGCAAGCATCTGTCGCGGGCGGCCAACCGCGGCTTGCCCTGCCGCAAAGCCACTGACCTCCGGTGCCCGCGCTCGGCGCTATGCCGCCC
>NZ_RZRQ01000088.1:0-20392 GCF_003997785.1 Mesorhizobium sp. M7D.F.Ca.US.004.01.2.1
CTACAACATACCCCCGGCGATCGCGGTCGCCACCGGCGCCAACCAGGTCATCGCCTCCTCCGTCTCCGGTGTCCTTTCGCACATGAAGCGAGGGACGCTCGACTTCAAGCTCGGTGGGGTGTTGCTGGCCGGCGGCATTGTCGGTTCCACCGGCGGCATCTACGTCTTCGCCTTCCTGCGCCGCCTCGGCCAGCTCGACCTCTTTATCTCGCTGCTCTACGTCGTGCTGCTCGGCACGGTCGGCGGACTGATGCTGGTCGAAAGCGTCAATGCGCTGCGCGCCACGCGCAGCGGTGCGGCACCGGTGCTGAAGAAATCCGGCCAGCACAACTGGATCCACCGCTTGCCGCTGAAGATGCGCTTCAGGGCCTCGAAACTGTTCGTCAGCGTCATCCCGGTGCTCGGCCTTGGCGCCGGCATCGGCTTCCTGTCGTCGATCATGGGTGTCGGCGGCGGCTTCATCATGGTGCCGGCGCTGATCTATCTGCTGAAAGTGCCGACCAATGTCGTTATCGGCACCTCGCTCTTCCAGATCATCTTCACCTCCGCCTATACGACACTGGTCCACGCCACCACCAACCAGACGGTCGACGTCGTGCTGGCCTTCCTGCTGATGGCGGGCGGCGTGGCCGGCGCGCAATATGGCGCCAAGGCCGGTCAGAGGCTGCGCGGCGAGCAGCTCAGGGCCTTGCTGGCGCTGCTGGTGCTGGCGGTGGCGATACGATTGGCCATCGATCTTTTCGTCACTCCGCCCAATCTCTATTCGCTGTCCGCCGTGGGCCTCAACTGATGAGGGCTCCGAACGCGTTCGCAACCGCCATTGTCCTGTCATTGCTTGCGGCCGCGGTATCAGCGAAGGCACAGGTCCCATTGACGGAAGGCATCCAGATCGGGCTCTCCACCGACAATGTCTCGATCACCGCCGGCTTTTCCGGCGCCGACCTGACCATCTTCGGTTCGCTGGAAAATCCCGATCCACTCGTCGCTCGCCAGGGCCGCTACGATGTCATCGTCGTGCTCGAAGGCCCGCCCAAACCGGTGGTGGTGCGCCGCAAGGACAGGGTGCTTGGCGTCTGGGTCAATCTGGACTCCGAGACCTTCGAGAACGTGCCGATGTCCTATTCGGTGGCGACGACGCGGCCGCTGCAGGACATCACCGAACCCAACAGCTACAAGCAGCTGTCGCTTGGCGCCTCCAACCTCTACATGCAGCCCGCCGATGCCGGCGACAGCCCGGCGACGATCGAGGAATTCACCGCGGCGTTGCGGGAGCGCAAGTCGGCGACCGGCCTCTACAGCGAGAATGTCGGCGGCGTGCAATTCCTGTCGCAGAACCTGTTCCGCGCCACCGTCAGGCTGGCGCCGAATGTCCCGGTCGGCACCCACAAGGCACGCGCCTTCCTGTTCAAGAGCGGCCTGTTCATCAAGGAAAGCTCAGCCCAGCTCGAAATCCGCAAATCCGGTTTCGAACAGTCGATCTTCCGTGTCGCCCATAATTATTCCTTCCTCTATGGCGTCTTTGCGATATCGCTGGCCATGCTGACAGGCTGGCTCGGAAGGCTGATCTTCCGGCGAGACTAGAACTTTTCCCGAAAAGTGGTTTCCCTTTGCGGGAGCATGCGGTAGACCGCGCTCCCCAGCCAACTTGCAGACACAAACAATTCGGTTCGGCAGAGCAGCCCGTCCCCGGGCAGCGCGCGATTTCTCATGGCGCCTGTCGGCTCGCCGTCGACAAATACAGGAACTTGTCATGCGACCAGCCTTCGGCGGTATCGACTTCGGTACTTCGAACTCCACCGTTGGCGTGGTCCGCAACGGGCAGCCGCGCCTTGTCGCGCTTGAAGACGGCCAAGTGACGCTGCCCAGTGCCGTGTTCTTCAACTTCGAGGACAACCGCACCTGTTTTGGCCGCCACGCCATCGCCAACTACACCGACAGCATCGAAGGCCGGCTGATGCGTTCGCTGAAGAGCGTGCTCGGCAGTTCGCTGGCTCACGAGAAGACCCGCATCAAGGCGCGCTCGATCGGCTTCATGGAGATCGTCGGCATGTTCCTCGGCCATCTCAAGAGGAGGCTGGAAGCAGATGTCGGCGATACGGTAGAGACCGTCGTGCTTGGCCGGCCGGTGCAATTCGTCGATGACGACGCTGAAGCCGACGCGAAGGCACAAAGCGAACTCGAGAACGCCGCGCGCGCCCAGGGCTTCAAGCATATCGCCTTCCAGTTCGAGCCTATCGCGGCGGCGCTCGACTACGAGCAGAAGGTGACGCGCGAGGAACTGGCGCTGATCATCGACATGGGCGGCGGCACGTCGGACTTCTCGATCGTGCGCGTTTCACCGCAGCGCTCCCGTTCGCTCGACCGCAAGGACGACATCCTGGCCAGCCGAGGCGTCCATATCGGCGGTACGGATTTCGACCGGCTGCTGAGCATCGCCCATGTGATGCCGCAGCTCGGCTATCTGACGCCAACCAAGGACGGCAAGCGCAATCTGCCGGCGAGCTATTTCATCGATCTGGCGACATGGCAGCGCATCAACCTGGTCTACACCGCCAAGGCCATGACGCATCTGCGCCAGATCCGCTACGAGGCCGAGCGCGCCGACCTGGTCGACCGTTTCATCCACATCGTCGAACACCGCTACGGACACGCGCTGGCGGCACTCGTCGAAAAGGCCAAGATCGAGCTGACCGACAGCTCGTCCGCCGATGTGGCGGTGAAGCTGCCGGGTGCTGAATTCGCCGCCGAAATCACACGCAGCGGGCTGGATGCCACGATTGCCAGGGACATCGAGCGGGTCACGGCAACGGTGGCGCAGACCATCCGGGACGCCGAGGTCAGGCCATCCGACATCACCGCGGTGTTCCTGACCGGCGGATCGACCGCGATCCCGCTGGCAAGGCGAGAGATCCTGTCGCTGGTGCCGCAGGCATCCGTCATCGAAGGCGACATGTTCGGCTCGGTCGGACTTGGCCTGGCGCTGGATGCGCAGCGGAAGTTCGGCTGAGGTCTTCTCAGAGCGGTCCAGCTTTTCAGAGACTGATCCGCTTTAGGCTACGCCTTGTGCCCATAAATCCCGTCGGCGTGATGCGACGAAGGTCACGTCCGCCTCGCCCCAGCACCGACCAAGCTCGTGCCACAGCGCGATATGTCGCGATTGGCCAGAAGCTGCCGTGAACCGCCGGACAGAGACTTACCCGCGTGTTGTCAAAGTCGAGAGCTGGTCAGTGTCGTAGCGGTTTCGCAAATCGGCGAGCGCTTTTGGGTCCGGCGCGCCCCGCGCCGCGAGTTTGGCGAGTTCTTCGAAATAGTGCTCGTGGCCAGGCGGAGAGACGGTCAGCAGCACGCGGGCGGGTCTCTCACTGACATTCGTGATGTCGTGCGGCACTCCCGGTGGAATGAACAGATAGGTTCCGGGCGTTGCGCGGATCGTCTTGTCGCCGACATGCCACGCACACTCGCCCTCAAGCAGGTAGAATGTCTCTTCCTGCACGCGGTGAACATGCCGTCCGGTGGCGAACCCCGCCGGGATCGTCCAGTCAAACATGCTCGTGTGCTTGGTATTTTCGCCGGTGACGAGGAAGACCATAGGTTGACCACGTAGCATGACACCCTTCTTCTCATCGGGCATGCGAATAACGGCATTGGCGCTCATGGGATCCTCCTTTGACTGGGCGCTTACTTCTGGCAAGCACTTGTGCAACATTGGCCATCGATGCTGGGAAGTCGTGAATTCGTTCCCAAAAATTTGCTAAAAGCGTTTGATGACAATCGGAGGCGACCTTTATCAGTTTGGCCCGTTCCGCCTCGATCAGGTAGCGGGCATTTTGTACCACGGTGCCGAGCCGACCATGCTTGGGCAACGCGCCGTCGCGCTGCTGCGTTTGCTGCTCCAAAACGCGGGCGTACCGGTGTCCAAGGACGCGCTGGTCGAGGCCGGCTGGGGCAAATTGGCGGTTGCCGATAACAACCTCACGGTCCAGATCGCGGCCTTGCGCCGAGTATTGGCCAACGCGGCGGATGCTAGGAGCTGGATCGAAACACTGCCGCGCCGCGGCTATCGCTATGTAGGACCGGCTGTTGCGACGAATGTCCCTGATCGTTCGGCTGCCGCCCGCACCGCGTCGGCGCTGACCCTGCCTGAGAAACCGTCCGTCGCGGTCCTGCCGTTCTCGAACTTGAGCGGGGATCCGCAGCAGGAGTACTTCGCCGATGGGATGGTCGATGACATCATCACCGGTCTGGCACGCATCAAGTGGCTTTTCGTTATCGCACGAAACTCGACCTTCACCTACAAAGGCCGCGCCGTGGACGTGAAGCAGGTCGGCAGCGAGCTTGGCGTGCGCTATGTCCTCGAAGGTAGCGTGCGCAAGGCCGGCGGTAGTGTGCGCGTGACCGGTCAGATGATCGACGCATCAACCGGCGCGCATGTGTGGGCCGAGCGCTACGACCGCAGCTCCGAGGATATTTTCGCGCTTCAGGACGAGATCGCGCTATCAGCGGTGGGCGCGATTGCTCCGAGCGTGCGAAAAGCGGAAATTGAACGCGTCAGGCGGAAGCGCCCAGAGAGTCTCGATGCTTACGATCTCGTGCTTCAAGCCCAGCCTGATGTTGATACAGGTATGCCAGTACAAGTTACGAGAGCGCTGGGGCTTCTTGAGCGTGCGATCGCACTCGAGCCTGCCTATGCCCTTGCGCATGGCAATGCCGCGATGTGTCATCATTGTTTGTTCCTTCGCTCCGGGCTGCAAGAAATCAACCGTGCGGCTTCGATCCGGCACGCCCGATCGGCCATTGTCCATGGACAAGACGATGCGCTCGCTCTGACATGGGCAGGGTTTTCGATCGGCATGGATGCGCATGATCGCGCGGCTGCGTTCACTGCGCTGGAAGCTGCCCTCGCCATTAGCCCGTCATCGGCGCTGACCTACATTCTTGGCAGCGTCATTCTCGGATGGGGCGGCGAAGCAGAGCGCGCGATAGAATGGAGCGAGAAGGGTATGCGGCTAAGCCCGTTCGATTCGTGGGCGTGGGCCGCGTTTGACGCGCAAGCAATGAGCCATTTGCTGCGCGGACGTTACGAAGAAGCTTGTCGTGCGGCCTATAAGTCCGTTCAAGCCAATCCAGCACACAGCATCACCTACGTGCAACTGACCGCAGCGCTCGCCAAACTCGGCCGGCTGGACGAAGCGAGGGCGGCCGCTGCGCGCGTGCGCGAGCTTCAGCCGGGTTTTCGCTACAGCCGCCAGTTTGCTGGCGTGAGCTGTGCGCCGGCACTCGCGGAGACTCTTGGAAGCGCGCTGCGGGACGCCGGATTGCCGGAGTGACGGTCGAGCGTTGAGGCGGACAGCGCTCGCGGTGATCCAATTTGGGTCATTTCGACGGGGTTGTCGGCAGTCTCATGCCCGCTTCTGCCCATAAGCGCCGAACCGGGTCCGGCGCGCTACGTTTTGCCGGTGAGATGCGCCTTTAGCGCCATCTGGGCCAGGCTTGCCTGGCGATCGCGATGGGTGATCATGGCGAAGTCGCGTTTCGGCAATTCGAGCGGCACGGACCTGAGACTGCCTTCGGCCACGGCGCGGGCCACGACAAGCTCCGAAATGATGGTAGCGCCGGCTCCCGCCTCGACCGCCTGGCGGATGGCCTCGTTGCTCGGCAGCACCAGGAATATCTGCAAGTCGGCGAGTGAAATTCCTTCGCGGCGGGCCAGGTCCTCCAGCACTTCGCGGGTGCCCGAACCGCCCTCGCGGATGATCCAGCGCAGGTCCTTGATGTCGGAGTGGCCGGGCGCGACTTCCGCGATCTCCGGATGCGTGCTGGCAACCACCAGCATCAGCCTGTCGACGTCAACCTTGGTGCGGCGCAATATGTCGGACTCGGTACGTCCCTCGACCAGCCCGAGATCGGCCGCGCCATCGAGGACATTGGCCTCCACCTGCCTGGTGTTGCCGATGGAGACGCTCAGCCTGACCGCCGGATAGGCCTCGTGGAAGGAAGCCAGCCGGCGCGGCAGCCAGTAGCTGGCGATGGTTTGGCTGGCGGCAATCGAGAGGCTGCCGGTGACGGTCTGCGAGACATGCTCCAGAACATTGCGGGCGGCGGCGGCCCGTTCGAGCACGGCCTTGGCCTCGGGAAGGAACCGATGACCGGTCTGGGCAAGCTCGATGTTGCGGCCGACCCGGTTGAACAAATGCACGCCGTGCTGTTCTTCAAGCGCTCGGATGGCGGCCGATGCGGCCGACTGGGAAATGCCCAGCAGTTCCGCCGCCTTGGTCATGTGGCCGCGCTCGGCGACGGCGACGAAAATCCGCAACTGATCCAGTGTCATGTCTGTATTAAGAACCAATATCGATCGAATTTACAAGAACAACTGATTAGACGGATCGATAGCTTCATTCTAAGTTTTCGAGCGAAGTTAGAAAAAATTCGCCAAGAGATCGCAGAGAGCAGAATGATCGGGCGGTTCAGATCCCTGCTTGCGCATTGGAGCCGCGGCATAAGGCGGCGGCTGGCCGGCGATCGATATCATCCGGAAGAGCATTACATGCGCGGCCCCGGACCGAAGACGCGAGCCAAATCCGCCGGCCGCGCGGGCACCACCGGATCATGATGCAGGGATCGCCGCGCGGCGCGAATTCGGCACCATCGCAACGCCCGCTTGCCGACACGCGCGCACCGGATGAAGGCGACGGCGTCGACACCTCGCCTGACGTTTCCGACAGCATCGCCAAGACGACCTGCTACATGTGCGCCTGCCGCTGCGGCATCGACGTGCACATCAAGGATGGCAAGGTCCGCTACATCAACGGCAACAAGGACCATCCGGTCAATCGCGGCGTGATCTGCGGCAAGGGCAGCTCCGGCATCATGCAGCATTACAGTCCGGCAAGGCTGAAGAAACCATTGCTACGGACCGGTCCACGCGGCTCTGGCGCGTTCCGCGAGATCGAGTGGGAAGAGGCGTTTTTGATCGCCACCGAACGGCTGTCGAACATCCGCCGGACCGACCCCAAAAAACTCGCTTTCTTCACCGGCCGCGACCAGTCGCAGTCGCTCACCGGCTGGTGGGCAAGCCAGTTCGGCACGCCGAACTTCGCCGCCCATGGCGGCTTCTGTTCGGTCAACATGGCGGCGGGTGGACTCTATACGATCGGCGGTTCGTTCTGGGAGTTCGGTGAACCCGACTGGGACAACACCCGATATTTCATGCTGTTCGGCGTCGCCGAGGATCACGATTCCAACCCGATCAAAATTGGCCTCGGCAAGCTCAAGGCGCGCGGCGCCAAGGTCGTCTCGATCAACCCGTGCCGCACCGGCTACAACGCCATTGCCGACGACTGGATCGGCATCCGGCCCGGCACCGATGGCCTGCTCGTGTTCGCGCTCATCCATGAATTGCTGAAGGCCGGGCGCGTCGATCTCGAGTATTTGCTGCGCTACACCAATGCCCATGTCCTCGTCGTGCAGGAGCCGGGTGCCGCCGATGACGGGTTGTTCATGCGCGATGCCGACGGCAATGCGCTGGCCTGGGACAGGGTAGCGAAGACACCGGTCTGCGCCGCCGAGGCCAGTGCAAAACCGGCACTGACCGGCAGCTTCACGATCGATGGCCGCCACTGCGTTCCGGTGTTCCAGCTGATCGCCGACCGCTACCTCGATGAGAGCTATGCGCCGGACGCGGTCGCCGAGCGCTGCGGCATTGCCGCCGACACGATCCGCAGGATCGCCGCCGAACTCGCCCATGTCGCCTTCGAACAGACGATCGAATTGCCGATCGCCTGGACCGACTGGGCCGGGCGCCGCCACGAGACGATCAAGGGGCGGCCTGTCTCGATGCACGCCATGCGCGGCATCTCGGCCCACTCGAACGGTTTTCACACCTGCCGCGCCATCCATTTGCTTCAAGTGCTCTTAGGCACCGTGGATGTCCCCGGCGGTTTCCGTTTCAAGCCGCCCTATCCCCGGTCCGCGCCGCCAGGGCCGAAACCGGCGGGCAAGACCGTCAAGCCGATGACGCCGCTCGACGGCATGCCGCTCGGCTTCGTCTGCGGGCCGGACGATTTGCTGGTCGACGAGGCCGGCACGCCGACCCGTATCGACAAGGCCTATTCCTGGGACGCACCGCTGGCCGCGCATGGCCTGATGCACACCGTCATCCGCAACGCCTGGGCTGGCGATCCTTACAAGATCGACACGCTCATGATGTACATGTCCAACATGGCGTGGAATTCCTCGATGAACACCGTCGAGACCATGGCGATGCTGACCGACCACGACGAGGCCGGCAACTACAAGATCCCCTTCATCATCTATTCCGATGCCTATTATTCCGAGACCGTGCCGTTCGCCGACCTCGTGCTGCCGGACACGACCTATCTCGAGCGCCACGACTGCATCAGCCTGCTCGACCGGCCGATCAGCCATGCCGACGGACCCGGCGACGCCATCCGCCATCCCGTCGTCGAGCCCGACCGCGATGTCCGCCCATTCCAGTCGGTGCTGATCGAACTCGGCGCCCGGCTTGGCCTGCCCGGTTTCGTCGATGACGACGGCGCCGCCAAGTATCGCGACTACGCTGACTACATCGTCAACCATGAGCGCACGCTCGGTATCGGCCCGCTCGCCGGCTGGCGCGGCAAGGACGGCACCACGATCGGCAAGGGCGAGGTCAATCCGGACCAGTTGCAGCGCTACATCGACAATGGCGGCTTCTGGCACCACGATTTCGCTAACGACCAGCGCTACTACAAGATGGCCAACCGCTCCTATCTCGATTTCGCAGAGCAGATGGGCTTCATCCCCAAGGCGGGGCCGATCGTCTTCCAGCTCTATTCCGAGCCGCTGCAGCGTTTCCGTCTGGCCGCGCGTGGGCACGGCCCTGTCTTGCCGCCGGAGGGCGATCGTCAACGCATCGAGACCTACATGGACCCGCTGCCGTTCTGGTACATGCCCTTCGAGGAGGCGGTCGTCGACCTCGAAAAATATCCGCTGCATGCGCTGACGCAGCGGCCCATGCATATGTACCATTCCTGGGGCTCGCAGAATGCGTGGCTCAGGCAAATCACCAGCCAGAACCGGCTGTTCGTGCATCATCGAACCGCCGCCGGTCTCGGCCTTGTCGATGACGACTGGGTGTGGATCGAAAGCATCAACGGCAGAGTGAAGGGGCAGGTCAAGCTGATCGACGGGGTGAACGAAAGCACGGTCTGGACCTGGAACGCCATCGGCAAGCGGCGCGGCAGCTGGGGGCTGAAGGACGACGCGGCCGAATCCAACCGTGGCTTCCTGCTCAACCATATCATCGGCGACCAGACCTCGGCCGATGCTCAAGGCAAACGCTATTCGAATTCCGATCCGGTGACCGGCCAGGCGGCATGGTTCGACCTGCGCGTGCGGATCGTCAAATGCGCGGCTGAGGAAGCCGGCTTCACCGAGCCGCAGTTCGAACGTTTCCAGCAGCCGCCGCATTTCGAACCCTCGCCCGACAAGCTGACTTTCGGCGCCGAGTTCCGCCGGGCAAGAGAGGCGGCCGAATGACCTGTCTGCCAAGTCAAAGCGGCAAGAAGCTCGGCCTCGTCATCGATCTCGACACATGCGTCGGCTGCCAGGCCTGTGTCACCGCATGCAAGGAATGGAACACGGGCGGCCACATGGCGCCGCTGACCGACATCGACCCCTATGGCGGCCATGTCGACGGCGTCTGGTTCAACCGCGTGCACAGCTACGAGCACACCACCGAGATGGGTGGGCGCACGGTGAACTTCCCGCGCTCCTGCCTGCATTGCGAGACGCCGGCTTGCGTTACCGTCTGCCCGACCGGCGCCTCCTACAAGCGGGCCTCGGACGGCATCGTGCTGATCGACGAGGACAAGTGCATCGGCTGCAAATTGTGCAGCTGGGCCTGCCCCTATGGCGCACGCGAATTCGATACCGATGTCGGGGTGATGAAGAAGTGCACGCTGTGCGTCGACCGCATCTACAATGACAATCTGGCCGAAGAAGACCGCGTGCCGGCCTGCGTCGCCGCTTGCCCGACCAGTGCCCGTCATTTCGGCGATCTCGGCGATCCTCAGTCGGCTGTCTCGCAACTGGTGGCGGAGCGTGGCGGCGTCGACCTGATGCCGGAGCTCGGCTATCGCCCGACCAACAAATACCTGCCGCCACGCGCCCACACCACGCGCGCGGCATCGGTGGCAGCACCCGCACTCGAACCGGTGCGGGCCGAAGGTGGCTTTCTCGGCTGGGTCGACCGCATGCTTTCGAACTAGCCCATGCACCCAGCCTTCTCCGTCGTCTTCTTCACCACCGCTACCGGCGCCGGCTATGGGCTGCTGGCACTGCTGGGTGTGTTCGGAGGCTTCCAGATCATCCAGCCTGACTTCTGGCTGGGCCTCATCGGCATGGGCCTGGCGCTCGGCCTGATCGCGGCCGGGTTGTTGTCCTCAACGGGTCATCTCGGCCGCCCCGAACGCGCCTGGCGGGCGTTCTCGCAGTGGCGCAGTTCCTGGCTGTCGCGCGAAGGCGTTGCCTCGGTCCTCACCTTCATTCCGGCGGGACTGTTCGGCATCGGTTGGATATTCTTCGGCAAGACCGATGGCTGGGTCGGCATCGCAGGATTGCTCGCGGCCTGTGGTGCGGCCGTAACCGTCTGCACGACCGGCATGATCTACGCGTCGCTGAAGCCGATCGCCCAGTGGCACAGCCGTTTCACCTTGCCGGGCTATCTCATCTTTTCGGCGATGACCGGCAGCGTGTTGCTGAACGCGCTGCTGCAGGGGTTTGCGCTTGGTTCGAAAATCATTCTGGCGGCTTGTGTGCTGCTGACCTTGCTCGGCTGGGGCTGGAAACTGGCAACCTGGCGCTACAACGACCGGCTGGAAATCCCGACCACCGCCAACACTGCGACGGGTTTGGCCGGCGGCACGGTGCAGTCGCTGGAATGGCCGCATACCGAGGAAAACTATCTGCTCAAGGAAATGGGCTTTCGCATCGCGCGCAAGCACAGCGCGCGGCTACGCCAGATCACGCAGCTCCTGGCCTTCGCCCTGCCCGGCCTGCTGCTCGCCGTAACAGTTGCCCTGCCCCGGCCCTTCGCAGCAGCACTGTCACTGCTTGCCGCGATCGTGCAGTTCGCCGGTATGCTGGTCGAACGCTGGCTGTTCTTCGCCGAAGCCAAGCACACTGTCACGCTCTACTACGGCAGATAGGGCGTTTCAGCCGGGCCTGAGCATCGAGCGCGAGATGGCGAAGATACGGTCCGTGCCGAGCATGTAAGCCATCAAAGTGTCCAGCCGGAACAGCCCTGCATAGGCGCGGTCGAGCACGTTGAGCGAACCGGTATAGGCGCCGAAGGCCGGCATGATCATGCGGCCGCCGTCGCCGGCAAAGCAGCGCCGCCGCACCGAGCGGCCGCGCTGGACGATGCGGGCGCAAGGATGCAGATGGCCCGCTATTTCGCCTTCGACACGCTGCTTCGACGGCTCATGCCGGAACAGCAGCGAGCCGATGGCCAGTTCGCGCACTGTTTCGCCGGGCAGGTCGGCGGGCGCATCCGGATCGTGATTGCCGGCGACCCAGAACCAGTCGCGTCCTGATATCAGCGCTTCCAGACGCTCGCGGAAGCTTGCGTGCATACGCTCGGCGCCGCCGCCATCATGAAAACTGTCGCCCAGGCTGATGACGATGGATGGGTGGTAGTCTGATATCACCGCCTGCAGTCTCAGCAAGGTCGCGCCAGTGTCGTAAGGTGGGATCAGCGTGCCGCGCCGTGCCAGCGACGAACCCTTTTCCAGATGCAGGTCGGAAACGGCCAGAAGCCGCAGATCCGGAAAATAGAGCACGCCGCGCGGGTCGCAGACGGCGCGCTCGCCGGCGATGCCGACAAGGTCGGCCTCGGCGATCAGCGATGCGCGCGCCAGCGAAAAATTCATCTGGAAATCGGTCTCATCTTTGGCCCATCGCCTCCTCGACCAGATCGGCGGCTTCCATGAGCAAGGACTCGTTGGCGCCGCCATTCACCGATTCCTTGCCGATCTCCAGCATGATCGGCACCGCCAGCGGCGATATCTGCTCAAGATGCTTATGCATGATTCCACCACGCACGCGCGAGAGCATCTCGGCAAGTCTGCTGACATCGAGCAGTCCGGCCGCCGCATCGGTGCGCGTTGCCTGCAGCAGGATATGATCCGGTTCGTGGCTGCGCAGCACGTCATAGATGAGATCGGCCGACACCGTGACCTGGCGCCCGCTCTTCTCCTGGCCAGGAAAACGTTTCTCGATCAGCCCGGCAATGACCGCACAGGTGCGAAACGTCCGTTTCAGCATCCAGCTGTCGTTCAGCCAGGCCTCGAGATCGTCGCCCAGCATGTCTTCGTCGAACAAGGCAGCCAATGACGGCTTCTTCGCCTTGAACAGTGCCGCCATGTCATCCAGCGCCCACACGGCCAGCGAATAGTCGGTGGCGACGAAGCCGAGCGGGCGGGCATTGGCCCGCTCCAGCCGCCGTGTCAAAAGCATGCCGAGCGTCTGGTGCGCCAGCCTGCCCTCGAAGGGATAGGCGACCATGTAGTGGCGGTTGCCGCGCGGAAAGGTTTCCACCAGAAGGTCGCCGCGCTTCGGCAGCACCGACTTTTCCTTCTGCAGCCGCAGCCAGTCGGCAACCTGTTCGGGCAGAGCCTGCCAGCGGTCGCTGTCGGCCAGCATGCCGCGCACCTGATCGGCCAGATAGGTCGACAGCGGAAACTTGCCGCCGGCATAGGACGGCACGATGATGTTGGCGCCGGCGCCGTTGGAGACGACGCACTCGTTCTCACGGATGCCCTCGAAGCGCAGCACCTTGCCGGCGAACAGGAAGTTGTCGCCGGGCCGCAGCGTCTCGGCGAAATACTCCTCGATCTTGCCCAGCACCGGCCCGCCGCGACCAGCCATGCCACGGCCCTGCCTGACATATCGGACATTGAGCTCCGGCATTTCGACGATGGTGCCGACATTCAGCCGGTATTGCTGCGCGATGCGCGGATGCGAGACCCGCCACAGCCCGTCGACCGTCTTTCGAATGCGGGCGTAGCGCTCGTAATTCTTCAGCGCGTAGCCGCCGGTGGCAACGAAATCGACGACGCGGTCGAAGGTCTCACGCGCCAGCCCGGCGTAGGGCGCGGCACCGCGCACCTCTTCGAACAGCAGATCTGCATCGAAGGGCGCACCGCAGGCGACGCCCAGCACATGCTGCGACAGCACGTCGAGCGCGCCGGTGATCAGCGGCGGCGTGTCCTGTGCGCCGAGATAATTGGCGTCGAGGGCGGCCCGGCATTCCAGCACCTCGAAGCGATTGGCCGGAATGAGGATCGCCTTGGACGGCTCGTCCATGCGGTGGTTGGCGCGGCCGATGCGCTGCGCCAGCCGGCTCGCGCCCTTCGGCGCACCAACATGCACGACCAGGTCGACATCGCCCCAGTCGATGCCGAGGTCGAGCGTCGAGGTGGCGACGATGGCGCGCAGCGCATTCTCGCCCATCGCCTTCTCCACGCGTCGACGCTGACCGACATCGAGCGAGCCGTGATGCAAGGCAATCGGTAGCGAGTCCTCATTTGCCCGCCACAATTCCTGGAACAGGAGCTCCGCTTGGCTGCGTGTATTGACGAACAGGATCGTCGTGCGGTGCCGCTTGATCGCCTCATAGATTTCGGGGATGGCGTAGCGGGCCGAATGGCCGGACCACGGCACATGCTGTTCCGAGTCGAGGATGGAGATGTTGGGCTTGGCCCCGCCCGCAACAGTGATCAGGCCGGCCATGGCACCCGGCGGATTCTGCCCGACCAGCCAGCGCCGCAAATCGTCGGGCTCGGCAACGGTGGCCGACAAGCCTATCGTCTGCAGGCTAGGCACATAGCTGCGCAACCGCGCCAGACCGAGCGCCAGCAAATGCCCGCGCTTCGACGTCACCAGCGAGTGCAACTCGTCGAGCACGACATAGCGCAGATCCTCGAAGAAACGCCTGGCATCGGGCGCCGCGATCAGCAGCGCCAGCTGCTCGGGCGTGGTCAACAGGATGTCGGGCGGCACCAGCTTCTGGCGCTGGCGCTTGTGGGCGGGGGTGTCGCCGGTGCGCGTCTCGATGGTGACCGGCAGGCCGATCTCCTCCACCGGCTTGCCGAGATTGCGCTCGATATCGACAGCAAGCGCCTTCAGCGGCGAGATGTAGAGCGTGTGGATGCCGCGATGCGCCTGGCCTGGCTTTCGCCTTGGCCGGTTGGCCAGTTCGGTCAGCGACGGCATAAATCCGGCCAGCGTCTTGCCAGCGCCGGTCGGGGCAATCAGCAGGACCGACAGTCCGGCCTGGGCTTTCGCCAGAAGTTCAATCTGATGGGCGCGCGGCGACCAGCCCTTTTCGCCAAACCATCTGATGAATGGTTCGGGCAGGGCCACGGTGGCATTCTGTTCGGCAAGGCGCAGCTGTTCTGTCACCCGCCAGAGGTAGCGCGACGGCGGGCAATCGCCAAGAAGAATCGGAACAAAAGGTGATCGAGGCCTTTGTTCCGTCGTACCGGTACCTACTTGGGGCGACAGGCATTCGCGTGTTCGCTCCACCGGCTTCGCCAAGCTAACACATCCGGAATCGACGAAAGATTCTGATTTTCTTACGTCAATGGGCGCACTTCGTATTGGTCTTGCGACCTTACCGGCCTAGCATAGGATTTTGCTGCCTGCCGCAAACGACCCCCGTCTTGCGCCCTCAACAACCGAAACTTTAGAAATGACCGCCTCGCCTCGCTTTCTCGGCTTTCCGGACCGCCTCGCCGATGGGCACGTGCCTCGTGCGGTGATCTTCGGAGCCGGTCACGGCAGCACCTATCCCGGCAAGGACAGCAGCGGCCATGCCTTGGCCGCCGACGCCATCCGCGCTGCGAGCCAGGATGATGCCGCGCTCATCGAGCACTGGGATTTCGATCTCGGCGGCCCGTTGTTCGACGGCAAGCCGGTCTCTTGCATCGACGCCGGCGATGTCCCAACCACGATGCATGATAATGCCGGCAACCGGGCTCGGATCGAGGCGAAGATGCGCGAAATCCTGGCGCTGCCGTCTGTGCCGATCCTGATCGGCGGCGACTGTTCCATGACCATTCCCTTCCTCACCGGTTTTACGGATCACGGGCCGGTCTGGGTCCTGCAGATCGACGCCCATATCGACTGGCGCGACGAGGTGTATGGCGAACGCCACGGCTATTCGAGCCCGATGCGCCGGGCGAGCGAGATGCCGCATGTCGCCGGCATGGTGCAGGTCGGCCTGCGCAGCGTCGGCAGCGCAGGCATCACCGACATCGAAGCGGCACGGCGCTATGGCAGCCGCTTCGTGACCGCCCGCGAGGTCCACGCCCAGGGCGTCGAAGCCGCACTCCGGCATATTCCGGAAGGCGCGCGGGTCGTAGTCACCCTTGACTGCGACAGCCTCGATCCAAGCATCATGCCGGGCGTAGCGGCGCGTACACCCGGCGGCCTCATCTACACGCAGGTGATCGACCTGGTGGCGGGTCTCGGCAGGCGGGCCAGGATTGCGGGGTTCGACCTGGTCGAGTTCTATCCCCCCGCCGACATTGACGGCCTGTCGGCCCTGACCGCCGCGCGCATTCTCGTCAATGTGGTGGGCACCATCGTCCGGCAGGTTTGAAACCCGGCTTCCTCCCGTAGTCGCCAAACCCGTCGACCGGACATTGGACGGTACGGCCTTCAAAGGTAGGCGTTTGGCTCGGTCCTGATCTAAAGCGCGTCGTGTTTGAACGGATTCAGGCGACGCGCTTTAGGTCTTTGTTTTCATGCATGTCGTTTTCCCAAAACCGAGGTCACTTTTGGGCGACATGCATTAGGGCCGCCGAAACCCGGTCGGGCCGCCATAGAGATAACCGATGCGGGCAACCGCATCCTTCAACCCTTCGCGCGACACCAGCATGGTGTGGCCGTTGGCGTGGATCATTGTGTCGGCGTCGGTCATGACGGCGACATGGCCCTTCCAGAACACCAGATCGCCGCGCCGCAAGCCGGCGTAGTCCGGACCCGGATCCAGCGACTCGCCGAGCGTCGCCGCCTGCATGTCGGAATCGCGCAGCACGTTGCTGCCGGCCATGCGCATCGCCAGTTGCACCAGGCCCGAACAGTCGATGCCGAAGCCGGAAGTACCGCCCCAGAGATAAGGGGTTCCAAGAAACGTCTCGGCAACCGCGACATAGTCGGAGGCTGCTTCACTGAGCGGCCACAGATGACCCGCGATGATCGCCTCGCCGGATGGCAGGACGGCATAGTGCGTGCCACGCGTCTCGGCGGCATCCGTCACCGTCACCGTCGATCCCATCGACAACTGTCCGGCGATCGGAAAGCGCAGATCCGGCCCGGGGTAGAGGAAGGTGCGCGGCACGCAGACGATGTGGGTGGGCGCAAGGCCCCGCGCGCCCAGCATCGTGTCGGCGACATAGCCGACATAGCCGTCGCGTTCGGCCTGGACCCACGCCCAGCCTTCAGCGACCTCGAAGACGAGGACATCATCGCCGAACAGAAGTTGCGTGTTGACCCCGGCATCCGGCCGCGGCGCCCTGCGCATATCGGCCACGGATGCGGTGATCCGCGCCGGTCGGCCGGCGACGAAGCGCTCGGCGGCAACCTCGCCCTTCAGCCGCGCATCGGCAAGGTCGGAACGGAAAGCGTGAAGACGGGCATCCCTGGCAGTCAAATCGGGTATCTCTTCTATTCTGTTTGAGCGTGATCTTTATCCGAAAACCGGTTTCCACGTTTCAGGATCATGCTCTCTAGATGGGCAAGTCGCTCAAATCGGCAGTTCGTGGGCCTTGGCAATGATACCATCGCCGAAGCGCTCGACAAAGAGCGCGCCCTCGACCGTGCGCCTGATCAGCACATTGCGCTTGTCGAGCTCGTCGCGATGGCGCGACACCAGTTTCAACGCGCCCATCGTGTCGAGCGCGCGGGTGATCACCGGCTTGGTGACATTGAGGCGGGCGGCGAGCCCGCGCACCGTGTGCGGCGGCGGATCGAGATAGATGGTGAACAGGATCGCCGTCTGGCGCATGGTCAGATCGGGCTCGTCGTCGCGCACCTGCGACAGCATCACTTGCTGCCACAGTCGCAAGGCCTGGCTCGGGCGCATCCCAATCGACATCACGCCAGCATGACGGCAAATTGTTTCGGTTCCGTTTCAGTTTCCGCAATTTGCCGGCTCTGCTTACAGCTATCACCCGTAGCGTTTCGAGATGATCCGCTCCAGCGCGCGGATGCCTTGTGCCTCGCCGCCGGCGGGGCCATGCGGGCGGTCGGCCGGGTTCCAGGCGAAGATGTCGAAATGCGCCCATCCCGCGGTCTTTTCGACAAAGCGTTTCAGGAACAGCGCCGCCGTGATCGAGCCGGCAAAACCGTCCGCGGTGACGTTGTTGATGTCGGCGATCTTCGATGACAGTTTTGCATCGTAAGGCCGCCACAACGGCATGCGCCACAACGGATCCTCAGCCACGACGGAAGCCGCCGCCAGCTCGGCTGCCAGCGCTTCGTCACCGGTGTAGAAGGGTGGCAGGTCGGGGCCGAGCGCGACACGCGCAGCCCCGGTCAGTGTCGCCATGTCGACCAGAAGCTGCGGTTCCTCCTCGTCGGCCAGCGCCAGCGCGTCGCCCAGAACCAGCCGCCCCTCGGCATCCGTGTTGCCGATTTCGACAGTGATACCCTTGCGGCTCGTCAGCACGTCGCCGGGCCGGAAGGCGTTGCCGGCAATCGAATTCTCGACCGCGGGAATGAGCACGCGCAGCCGCAAATTCAGACCGGCAGCCATGATCATCGAGGCGAGGCCAAGCACATTGGCAGCACCGCCCATGTCCTTCTTCATCAACTGCATGCCGGACGATGGCTTGATGTCGAGACCGCCAGTATCGAAACAGACACCCTTGCCGACCAGCGTCACCTTCGGCGCGCCTTGCTGCCCCCATCTCATGTCAATCAGGCGCGGCGCGCCGGCCGACGCGCGGCCGACCGCATGGATCATCGGGAAGTTCTGATCGAGGAGATCGTCGCCGGTCACCACCGAGACTTCGGCCTTGTGCCTGACGGCCAGGGTCCGCACCGCCTGCTCCAGGTCTTCCGGGCCCATATCGCTGGTCGGTGTGTTGACCAGATCGCGTGTCAGGAAGACGCCATCGGCGATGCGGCGAACGCGCCCGGTATCGACGATGGCCGGCAGTTCGAAGCGCAGCGCCTTGCCTGACTTCTTGCCGTAACGGGTGAAGACATAGCCGCCGAGCACCAGCGCGGTGGCCGCGAGCTCGGGCTCGACCGGCGCCGAGGCGAAATGCCAGTCGCCTTCCGGCAAGGCTTTCGACAGCGCGCCGAGGGCGAGCGCGCCTTCGCCATCGCCGATACCGAACAACGCGCCGCCGAGCGCTCCGTTTTCGCCGGGCACGACCAGCGTCCTGCCTGGCTCGCCGGAAAAGCCGTTGGCTCTGGCCCAGGCGACGGCGGCTGGCGCAACACCCGTCGCCTCAAGGCGATCCCTGGCGACCAGATGGACCGGCAGTGAGCCCGGCAGTTTCTTCTCGACGAGTTCGACAGGCATTCGATGTTCTCCATGCGGCGACCTTCGAGTCGCCGTTCTTAACCATCCGTTAGGGTTAACAGAATATTTCTGCGGGAGGGAAGACGGCCACGCAATGGCCGCGCATGAATGGAGGCTTAGGTAGCCATGCCGACCAACCGCACGATCAACGCCAGGGGAAAACGGCTCATCACCACGGCCCTTGCGCTGGTGCTCGCAGCGGGCGTCGCCGGCTGCGGAACCGACAAGCTTTCCACCGGCTCGATCGGGCGCACCAGCGGCAAACCACTGGAAACCATGTCGGCGGGAGAACTGCACACTGCGACGACGTCACTTGGCCAATCCTACGCCAAGAACCCCAACGACAAGCGGATAGCGACAAATTATGCCGCGGCACTGCAGATGGACGGTGACGCCGACCAGTCGCTCGCCGTGATGCGCAAGCTGGCGATCGCTCTGCCGAAGGATCGTGACGTGCTTGCCTCCTATGGTAAGGCGCTGGCCGCCAATGGCCAGTTCGAAGCGGCGCTCGACGCCGTGCGCCGCGCCCAGACGCCGGAATATCCCGACTGGAGGCTGGTGTCGGCCGAAGCGGCCATTCTCGACCAGACCGGCCAGAAGGACGATGCGCGCCAGCTTTACCGCAAGGCGCTCGAGCTCAAGCCGAACGAACCTTCGGTGCTCTCCAATCTTGGCATGTCCTATGTGCTGGAAGGTGACCTGCGCACCGCCGAAACCTATATGCGCTCGGCCGCGCAGCAGCCAAATGCGGACAGCCGGGTCCGCCAGAACCTGGCGCTGGTCGTCGGCCTGCAAGGCCGTTTCGACGAAGCCGAGAAGATCGCCTCGCAGGAACTCTCGCCTGACCAGGCGCAGGCAAACGTCGCCTATCTCAGGCAGATGCTGGCCCAGCAGAATGCCTGGAGCCAGCTCAAGGACCAAGACAAGTCAAAACCGGCAACCAACTGAGACGACGATCCTTGTAGTGACCATCAATGAAGAAGCCGCGCTGCATGCAGCGCGGCTTCTTCACATGTCGTGCAGGGATTTGCCTTGCCGTTACTGGGCTGCTGCCGGTGCCGGATGATCTCCGAAGATACCGCGCTGGCTGACCTGAATGCCGGCAGGGCCCAGAATGATGGCGAAAAGCACCGGCAGGAAAAACAGGATCATCGGCACGGTGAGCTTTGGCGGCAAGGCGGCAGCCTTCTTTTCGGCCGCATTCATGCGCATGTCGCGGCTTTCGGCTGCAAGCACGCGCAGTGCATGCGCCACCGGCGTGCCGTAACGCTCGGCCTGGACGAGTGCCTGCGACACCGATTTGACCGAATCCAGGCCGGTGCGGCTTGCCAGGTTCTCGTAGGCCTGCTTGCGCTCCTGCAGATAGGAAAGCTCGGCGTTGGTGAGGATGAATTCTTCCGCCAGTGCCACCGATTGCGCGCCGATCTCGTCGGCGACCTTGCGGAGTGCTGCTTCCACCGACATGCCCGACTCGACGCAGATCAGCAGCAGATCGAGCGCATCCGGCCATGCCATCTGGATCGACTGCTTGCGCTTGGTGGCGCGGTTGTTGACGTAGACGACCGGTGCGTAGAAGCCGCCATACGCAACGAGGATGCAGACGAACAGCCTGATGACCAATGGCTTGTCGGGCAATCCTCCGAGGACGAAGATGTAGATTGTGGCCAGCGCGAAGCCGACGAAGGGAAGCACGAGACGGAAGAAAAGAAACCGCGTCAGCGGATTTTGCCCACGAAACCCGGCCACTTTGAGTTTCTGCAGCGTGCCCTCATCGGCGAGCGCGCGCCTAAGATC
>NZ_RZRQ01000089.1:0-19930 GCF_003997785.1 Mesorhizobium sp. M7D.F.Ca.US.004.01.2.1
GACAGGGCGGGATCGAACATGCATTCAATCGTACCCGTCTTCTCCGGCGCGACGACTGCCGCGTTGTACGTGATCCCATAGGCGCCCCAGCAGAACGGATAGCCGATCTTGCTGCCGGATGCCGGGTTGGTCAGCACCTTGAACTTCTCGGCATGGAATTCCGGAAGGTAGTTTGCCGCGCTCGGCACGTGAGCGTAGTCGACACTGCGGATCAGTCCGTCTCGAAAATAGAGCTGCGGCCAGAAGCCATCGGCCTGGACCAAATCGAATTCCTTGGCACCGCCGACGCGCAGCTTGTTATAAGCTTCGGAATTGCCGTCGAAGAAAGTGGCGACAAACTTGACGTTGTTCTCTTCCTCGAACTTCGAAACGACATCGGGAAGTACATAGGCCTCCCACATCAGCGCCCGCACCGTCTGTGTCTGCGCCCAGGCGGGCCGGATGAACGGCATGCATAGCGCAGCGCCTGCACCGGCGGCTAGGACGGAGCGTCTGCTAATCTTTTTTTCCTGCATAGTGATCCCCTTTTCGATGTTAGTATCTGCGTACTAATTTTCATGGTCTGTGGTATACGTTGAGGCTGGTCTGATCCTCCTGATCGTTCCGGCTTGTGTTGACGGTTAAGCGATTCCATCGGCCTCGATCGAGCCGAGCACATCGTCGAGCACGTCGAGTGCGTGCGACATGTCTTCATGCGTGCAGTCCAGCGGCGGCTTCACCTTGATCAGGTTGCCGAGGCCGGCATAGCGGCTTTCGCCAAAGAGCACGCCCTTCTCGAGACCGCGCCGGTATACTTCCGAGGCGGCCTTTGTGGCTGGCTCTTTGCTGACCCGGTCTTTGACCAGTTCGAGCGAGACGAACAGGCCAGGGCCGCGGATATCGCCAATCAGCTTGCGGCGATCCGCCATTTCGTGGAGCCGCTGTGTTGCAAAGGCGCCGTGGTCGCGTGCCTTGCCGCACAGATCGTCGGCGATGATCGCGTCGATCGTGGCGACGGCCGCCGCCATCGCGACCGGAAACTGACCGAAGGTCAGCGCGTCCTCGCCCGACTCGAAACCGGTCAGCCGCTCGCTCGCCAAGATGCCGGCCAACGGGAAACCTCCGCTGATACCCTTGCCGAAGGTCATGATGTCGGGAACGATGCCGAAATAGTCGGCCGCGAACATTGCACCCGTGCGGCCGAAGCAACTCTGGATCTCGTCCCAGATCAGGATGATGTCGTTCCGGTCGCAAATGTCGCGCACGCCTCTCAGGAACGACAGCGGCAGATCGATGTGGCCGCCATTGCCGGGAATTGGCTCCATCATGATGGCGACGACACCGCCATCGACGCCCTTGTGGATCGTCTCTTCCAGCAGTCGCAGACAGAGCTTTGATTCCATCTCGACATCCATACCCAGCCGCGGACGATAGGGATCGGGATGCGGCACACGGGTAAAGCGCGGCTGGATCGGCAGGAAAGGGTTGTTTGGATGCGGCCAGCTGGCCGCCATCGTGGTCAGCGAACGGCCATGATAGGCGTCCTGCAGCACGATGATATTGTGGCGACCAGGCTTGTTCTTGAACGCAAGCTTCATGGCCATTTCGACGGCCAGGCTGCCGTGCAGGCAGTAGCCGATGCGATTCAGGTCGCCGGGCGAGATCTCGCGCAGCTTGGCGGTGAGCTTGAGCAGTGGGATCGTGTTGAAGTTCGGCCGGGCGTGGGTGATTTCGCGCAACTGGGCGATCGCCGCTTCCACCACACGTGGATCATTGGCGCCGAGATTGTTCGACCACGCCTGGGAGGTGCAGTCGAGATATTGGCGACCTTGGTCGTCCCAGACATACGAGCCTTTGGCGCGCACCAGCGTAATCTTTGCTTCGTCGCCCCCCAATGGATCGTGGATCAGCGACTGCTTACCCTGTTCCAGAATGTTTCTAGAATGAGACGTGTCTGTCTGGCTGATATTCATGGCTCACCTCAACCTATTGGGATGTGGCTGATTATCGGCGTGGACCGCTTGACAACAAGGACGAATAGCTGAACGATTAATTCGTGACGCTTATGAATATCCAAGTTCGCCATGTTCATTCCTTCATCGCCGTCGCGAATGAGAAAAGCTTCGCGCGGGCTGCCGAGAAGCTGAATGTCTCTCAACCAGCCCTGTCGCAGACCATCATCCAATTGGAACAGACCCTGGGCTTTCCAGTGTTTGAGCGCACCACCCGAAGTGTCAGCCTGACGCCGTCGGGCGAAAAGCTGTTGGCTAGGGCGCGGGCGCTTAGCCAATCGCTCGAAGCCCTGTACGGTGAGGCACGGTCGCTGCAACTCGCGCTCAAGAACGAATTGCGCGTTGGGTACATGATCGGTACCGCCGTGCAGTTTATCCCAGCAATCGTTCGTGAGTTTGAGCGAATTCGTCCGGGTGCCTCCCTCCACCTGCAAGAGTTTGATTTCTCGGATCCGAGCGCCGGCCTGAGAGACGGCAAGGTCGATTGTGGTATCATTCGGCCGCCGATCGACCTTGACGACATCGACCTTGTCGAAATCGCACGCGAGAAATGTGTCGCATGTCTCCCTACGGGACACCGCCTTAGTCGGCAGGAAACGGTTGTGCTCGACGATATACTCGACGAGCCGATCATTGCCGCGCCGGTGCCGGGCGCATGGCGCGACTACTGGTTAGCAAATGACTACCGCGTCGACAGGCCGGCGAAAGTTGTGTTCGAGGCTGCCACCGTCGAATCCGAGCTTCAGGCGGTCGCATCCGGTCGCGGCATAAGCATCACCGCCGACAGCACCGCGCAATACTACGCTCGGCCAGGCGTGGTCTTCAGGCCGATTCGTGACATGCGGGAATGCGTCATCGCCATCGGTTATCGAGGCACGCCGAACAAGCTGGTCGCAGATTTCATTTCGGTGGTAAACCGGGTTTCCCAAGGCCACGATGGCTAAGTTGGGAGATAGCGGCGCGCCATGTTTCTGCTGTCCATGTCCTCCGCCTAACAGCACCTCGATCGAGGCATGAGGATTGCGGAGTTGCAGGCACTCCCCCGAGAATTCCAGCCTGCCGTCACGCACCCTGGCCGCAGACGCTTCAACACGCCGTGATCATTGGTAGGCAACCCCCGCTTCGCCAGCGGAGGGGAAATCATCCGCGGGTATGATGAAGTCAACAACCCTGCACAGTGCATCCATATCGCGTCGTTCAGGACATATGTCCTTAGTCGCCATGCAGAGCGCTCCCGTTTTCGCGGTCGAAGACGTAAATGCTTTTGGGATCGACGCATAGGGTAAGCCGGGTTCCACGTCTTAGCGAGGCATCAGGCGACACGCGCGCAACGGCCTTCGTGCCGGCGATGATGAAGTGTACCAGGGTATCCATTCCAAGAGGCTCGACAAGCTCTGCAACGGCTTCGATCCGGGTCGATATTTGGCCTCCGTTTGGACTGAGGGATAAATGTTCGGGCCGGATGCCGAGGTCGACTGTCCGCCCCACCGCGTCGGCGAATCTGGAAATGCCTCCAGGCAGTTCGAGACGCGAGCCATCGGACAGGACGCCAATCAGTTGTTCTCCATGTCGTTCTAACGCTGCGCTGACGAAATTCATGCCAGGCGACCCGATGAACCCGGCTACGAACTTGGTCGCCGGTTTCAAGTATAGTTCCTGAGGCGGCGCGATCTGCTCTATCTTGCCGGCATTCATGACGACCACCCTGTCGGCAAGCGTCATCGCCTCGATCTGGTCATGGGTGACATAGACCGTTGTGGTCGGCACCGCCTCGTGGATCTGTTTGATCTCCGCGCGCATCTGGACGCGGAGCTTGGCATCCAAGTTCGAGAGCGGCTCGTCGAACAGGAATACCGCCGGATTTCTGATCATGGCGCGCCCCATTGCAACGCGTTGGCGCTGTCCGCCAGAGAGTTGCCTTGGTTTGCGTTTAAGCAGGTGGCCGATGTCCAGGATCCGGGCGGTCTCGATCAGTCTCGTTTGGATTTCACCACGTGGCGTCTTCTTCAAACGCAGCCCGAACGTGATGTTGTCCTCAACCGAAAGATGCGGGTAAAGCGCATAATTCTGGAAAACCATGGCGATGTCACGTTCTCCCGGCAGGAGGTCGTTAACCCGTCGCTCGCCGATTTTTATCTCTCCACCCGTGATGGTCTCGAGTCCGGCGATCATGCGCAGTGTGGTGGATTTTCCACATCCGGAAGGGCCGACCAGCACCACGAACTCGTGATCCTTGATGCTGAGGTCGATTCCGTGGACGGTTTGAACGTCCCCATAGGCCTTGACGACTTTGTTCAGCTCGATGGCGGCCATAAGCCCTCCGGTGTTGGGTCTTGGCGCTTATCGATCGCGGACGAGGATGTTATCGCTCTTGAGCCAGAATGGCGCGAAATAGAGCGGTGTCGAGGAAAGCGGCAGGATGTCCGCCCGTAGTTCCACGCCAATCACGTTCTTCATGAAATCGCGGCGCGCGGCGATGCGCTTGAACGTCGACGGATGCTTGACCTCGATTTGGGATCTCAGCGGTGCGTCGGCAAACACCACGGCGTCCTCGCAGTTCAACGCCCAGCCGACTGCGATCGGCGTCGGGATCACGTCGACCTGGAAATGCATGCCCGAGCGGATGCGGTCGTTCGAGCCAGGCCGAACCGGGCTATGTGTCCACTCCTCGTAGCCGCCAAGATGCCCCGGATTGAGAGCCGGCCCGAGCTTCGATTTTGCGAGCGTCGATACTACCGTTTCATGAAGAGTGCCGCCCTCGACGCCGATCGTGGCCGTCTCGTACCAGGAAATCAGGCCTTGAAAATAACCCTTGGCGATAGCGAGAAACTCGTCGTTGGCGACATCGAAAAGGCCCGCTCGGGAGGAAAGACCGCCCCAATGTCCGATTGCGGTCGTAACACCGTCGCCACGCTTGAGCTTGCGGCCCGTTGCGCTTCGCAGGCCAATCACGGTTTCACCCTTGCTGGCCGACGCGAACATGGTGTGGACGTTCAGCGGGTCTCCAGCATATCCCATGCGCGAGACGGCATCGAACTCGCTGTCACCCTCCTGGACCCCGGAAACGATCCTCCACGTCGCCAGTGAGCTGCGTGTTGCAGCCCATTCGAACGCCGCGATCTGATCAGCATCGACGGTGACGGCGACGCCGTTTTCCGGGTGCATCAGGATATGGGTCGCATCCCGCAGCCTGCCGGAAGGGCCGACCGCTCGCTGAAACGCCTGTACGTAGACCGCGGGGACGAAATAGGCTGTTTCGGAAGCTTCGTCCTCAAATGGCTCGAGATACTTCCAGCCCACCAGCCCTATGGTGTCGCCTGCCTTGATTCCAGCGTCGCCAAGACGGTCGGAAAAGCGAGGGAAACGAGAGCGATCCTGCGCCATGAGGCTCAGGGTCTGGCTCAAAAGCACCGTCACTCCCGACAAGCGCGCGAGTGGAGCGTAGCTTTCGGACTCGTTGCCGGTGAGCAGTACACGCTTGTTGTTCGGCCCAAGAAGAAGGAAGGCTTCTTCGAAGCGCGGCTCGAAACCCGTCAGGAAAGCGATGTTGCCGAAATGCTCCCGATCGGCATAAACGGCCAGCCAGTCGCACCCCGCTTTGTCATAGGCGGCGCGGACACGAGCATCATATATCTCAGCGGGAACGTGCGGCCTTTCGCCGAGGATGCCGAAGTCCGGCAACCGAACGGATGTGAGGGAAATGGTCATTTGGCATCCTTTTGTTTGTGCCGGCGCGAGAGCTGTTGAAATTGGCTGCGAGGGAGATCAATCGCCGTACATCCGGGCCTGCGCGTCCCATTCGAAATCTTTGTCGAGAGGGTAGGTCGGACGAGGCAACAGGTTCCATTGCAACTGCGTCATGTCCAATTGCGAGGTGCCGTCGCTCAGCAGCAGGATATGGCGAGCCGAGACATCTTCGAGCTGAGGATGGAGATACCCAAGCTTGACGACATATGCCTTGTGCTCGGTTGGACTGATGTCCATTGCAACGAAATGGTGCGGCGTGGTTATGCCGATGGCATTGGCGTGGAATGTTGCAATCACGTTGCCGCTTCGCACCGTGGCCCACGCGCCCTCCTTGGATCGGTATGGCTGAAATCCCGGCAGCACCAACTCTTCTCCGCATGCCTCCACGAGCACGCTGACGCGGCGCGCCGTCTTCGGACGGGAAAGATGCTCGGCCCCCAATTCGATTTCCACCGTCGAGCCGACACCGGCCTGGACGAGTTTACGGACAGTCTCGGGAGCTGTAATGCCGGCGACAACGACATCGCGGACCTGTTCGTCGTCGAGCGCTGCCTGCAAGACAAGGGTCAGATCTCCGGCCGCACCGGCCGTGGTGTTGTCTCCCGAATCGGATACGAACACGGGGCGCTGCGGGCATTCGACCGCGAGTCTCAGTCCCTGCCGAACCTCGGCGGTCTCCATCTTGAGATTGAATTCTGCGCGCTTCGCCCATATGGCTTGCGCCAACCGTGTGGCCTGCACGCGCGCCAGCTCGGCGTCGCCGTCGCTTACTGCAATCGCCGATACGGCGGTCCAGGGCCTGTCGTTCCACGCGAATCCGACAAGGATGTTCGCCTCCATCATGCCTGGCACGCTGTCGTATTCGGGCAAGGAGCCATAGAGGCTTTTCGCGGGCTCCAGGGTTGTGACTGCCGTCTCCCCGGGGACGAGAATTGGTAGGCTCACGACGGATTTCTTGGGCGTAATGCCGGTTCGAATGACCCGGATAAGCTGGTCGGCGGCTCGGTACCCCGTCTGCCTGTCGTCACGATGCGGCGCGGTGCGCAGAACGCTGATGACCGTGGACGCCTCGAGAAGTTCCGGAGTCATGTCGCCATGGAGATCGAGCGACACGCCGATCGGCACATCAGGCCCAAGGACATTCCTGATGGCCTGAATGAAATCGGTGTCTGCGTCGATGTCCAAACCCTGGACCTCCAACGCGCCATGATTGGCAACGAGCATCCCGTCGAACGGCCCGCGTTCGCTGATGAGCGCGAGCGTCTTTTCCTTGACGTCTTGATATGCCGACAGTTCCAGCGGCCCGCCGGGCAGCGCAGTGGCCCAGTACAACGGGACCGCCTCGACGTCGCTATCCTGCGCCATGCGCGCTAGCATGCCCCGGACCATCCAGACATCGCCTTCGGACAAGTCCCTGCCGGTGTAGTGTTGTATCGCGTCCTGCGTGGTTGGAACCGGAGAGGCGAGCATGATTTCAATGGAGAGGCCGACGATAGCTATGCGCATTCTCTGACTTTCGGATGGACTTGGATTGAGTTCATGGAAGGACGTGCGGAGAAT
Source organism: Mesorhizobium sp. M7D.F.Ca.US.004.01.2.1 (assembly GCF_003997785.1). Taxonomy (NCBI): domain Bacteria; kingdom Pseudomonadati; phylum Pseudomonadota; class Alphaproteobacteria; order Hyphomicrobiales; family Phyllobacteriaceae; genus Mesorhizobium; species Mesorhizobium sp. M7D.F.Ca.US.004.01.2.1. Next base: position 7,299 of record NZ_RZRQ01000089.1, read on the forward strand.
CGAGACCCGTGACACCGTCCAGCGCGAGTGCGACACCACCGAGAAACGGGCTGACCGTCGACAACTGCGAGAAAATGACCTTGGTCTGGACCGACATCGAAGGATGCGCCAGTCGCTGCAGGGCGCGTTCGACCGCTGGCCGAAGGTAAGGTTCTGCGCTCGCCATATCGCCGCCAAGGCAAACCAATGGCGGATTGAAGATGTTCACGAGACTGGAAATCGCAGAACCGAGGACTGCGCCAGCATTGTCGAGCACACCGACAACGACCTCATCATTCGCGTTGGCGCGCTCAATGATCTCTTTGAAGGAGGATGGCAGATTGCCGGTCAGCCTGCCGATCTCCTCTGCTAGCGCAGGCTCGCAAAGGTAGGCTGAAAGGCAACCCGAGGCGCCGCAGGAACAATAGCGGCCTTGCGGGACCACCTTGATATGTCCCAGTTCTCCCGCCAGTCCCGTCGAACCGCGATAGATGTCGCCGTCGAGGAATAGAGCGCCGCCGACGCCAGAGCCCGAGAACAGATAAATAAAATCTCTGACGTCGACGCATTCACCGAACATGTATTCCGCCATCGCGGCGGCCTTGCCGTCATTGCCCGCAAAAACGGGAGCATCCAGTGTGGAGGAGAACATATCCACCACAGGGACGCCGCGCCATCCAAGGACGGGAGCGTGAAGCAGTACGCCCTCGTCCGTGAGGAGGCCTGGAAGTGAAATGCCGACTCCGAGCGTCTCGCTGTCGCGACCGCATTCACTGACTATTTCCTTCACACCCCGAGCGACGACATCGGCGACCTCGTCGAGTTTTCCATCGAAAGCCTGGACCTTGGAGCACACAGGGATTCCGTCGAGTGCGGCGGCGACATAGCCGATTGTGTCAGCCTCGATCTGAACGCCAACGATCAGACCGCTTTCGGGAGAGATGGTGAGGCCTTCCATAGGGCGACCAGGTTTGTTGCTGGTCGCCACAGGGTTGCGTTCAACCAGTCCCAACTCACTGAATTGATTGACAATGGAGGAGACGACAGACTTGTCGATGCCCGTCTTGGCGACGATGTCGCGCTGCGAAACGTTAGGCTCGATGCGTATCCTGTGAAAGATCGCATTGGCATTGAAATGCCTGATGTACGACTTGCTCAAGCCTTGCTCCGATATTTTTCTTGTTTTGAGAATAATTCATACGAGGAGGCCGTATGGGTTGTCAATCGACGAACACCTGTGAATTTCATTTTTCGTATAAATATCGTTATATATCAATCTGTTGTGGAAATTGTCTTCATCGTAGGACTCGCTCACTGGGATATTTTGAACGCAATCTGTTGACGCACATCGTTTTTTGGAGGTAGGTTTTTCTTGTTTACAGAATATATGCCGACGGCAAAACGCTCGGCTCAACAGAGGGTAGAACAATGAGTAACTTGAAATGGATCGGCATGGCGCTCGGGGTGCTCGCGAGCGCATCAGCGGCCAGGGCCGACGGTCCGAAGGAGCTTTGGCACTATTATGCGGCGGGATCTGAAAAGGCCGGTATCGAAGCCCTGATCGCTTTCGCCAACAAGCAGAATCCCAACAACCAGATCGTCGGCAAGGTGATTCCGGGCAACGCCGTTGAAATGCGTCGTCAATTGCAGACCGCGTTCATGGGAAACACGCCGCCCGCCGCCTATCAGAGCTCGATGGCATCGGAGCTGAAGACGTTCGTCGACAGCGGCAAACTCCATGATCTCTCGGAGACCTGGGCAAAAATCAAGGGCGACGAGATTTTCCCGGAGGGCGTTCAGCGGGTCGTCAAGATCGGCGGCAAGCCCTATGGCATTCCCTATGACCTGTCGCTGATCAACAACATCTTCTACAACAAGGCCATCTTCGAAAAAGCAGGGCTTCAGCCTCCCAAGGACTACGAAGGCCTGGTGGCCGCATGCGACAAGCTGCGCGCGGCGGGCGTGGAGCCTTTGGGCAATGCGGGGGGGCCGTTCTGGAGCCTGTATAACTTCTACGCGCCCCTCGTCTCCACTGTGGGCACCGAGGGCTACTACAAGATCGCGAGCGGCGAACTCGGCTTCGATAGTCCGGATTTCCGCAAGGCCCTCGACCTCTACCGCAGCACCATGGTGAAGTGCTACGCCAAGAACTGGAGCGGCAAGACCTGGACTCAAACGGCCGACGATGTCGTCAACGGCAATACCGGGATGTTCATGATGGGCGCCTGGGCGGCGGCCTATTTCAAGCAGGCGGGTTTCGCACCCGTTGAGAAGTTCGATGTGTTTCCAGCGCCAGGGACAGAGGGCAAGGCGATTTTCCAGATGGATGCCTTTGCGGTTCCGGAAGGACCGGCCGATACGCTTGAAACCGCTGAAAAATTCGTCATCTCCGCGGCGTCGGCGGAAGGTCAGGCGGCATTTGCCGTTCCGAAAGGTTCACTCGCACCAAATGTGACGGTTGATCCGTCGATCTACGATGCCGTGGGTGCCAAATTCGCGAAGGAACTGGCGGATGCATCAAAGGCCAACGCTGTGCTGCCGAACCTGTTTTTCCTGCTGCCCACCAAGGTCGGCACGGAATTGGGCGTCCAAATGGAGAAATTCGCGATCGACCCCTCCGATGCAAACGAAAACGAGATGATAACGACGCTTGAGGGCTTGCGGCAGGAAGCTTTGACGGAGGGATCTTATCTGAAGTGGTGATACCGTGGTCGGGCCGACACATGTCGGCCCGACATCCAGGGACGTTGACGATACGATTTGTTGATTCCGCTCGCCGAGAGAACAATCCGACATGCCGAACTTCCAACTTATGCGCCGGAAGTTTCAGACCGAAGGGGTGACCCACGCAATCTTTCTGTCGCTTCCTGTAACCCTTTTTGCCGTTTTCTATGTCTATCCCATCGTTTCCACATTCAATCTGTCGCTTCACAGCTGGGATGGTTTCTCACCCTCTCCGAAGTATGTCGGGCTGCAGAACTACGTCGTGCTGCTTCACCAATCGCGCTTCTTCCACGCTCTTTTGAACAACATTTCCTGGCTCGTCTTCCTCCTGCTTGGGCCAACGAGCCTCGGCCTGCTCCTGGCGGCTTTGCTCGACAGGGGCATGAAGGGAGAATCGGTGTTCCGGGTCATCTTCTTCCTGCCCTTCACGATCCCGGCCGTGGCCGTGGCCGCGATCTGGCGCTGGATGTATGAGCCGACCAATGGCCTGCTGACGACAGTCATGCGGTCGGTCGGGTTGGGTGGCCTGGCTCAGAACTGGCTGGGGGACCCCTCGATCGTCAACTTCGCGCTCATGGGCTCGATGATGTGGTGGACGACGGGTTTCGCCTTCCTGGTGTTCTTCGCGGGCCTTCGCAATATTCCGGTCGAGTACATAGAGGCCGCGAGGATCGAGGGGGCGACGCCCTGGCAGGTCTTCTGGAAAGTCAGCTTCCCGCTTCTATGGCCCTCCACGATCGTCGTCCTCGGTATGGCCGCGGTCGACGCGATGCGCCTGTTCGATATTGTCTGGGCGATGACCAATGGCGGCCCCGCATATGCCTCCGAGGTCCTGGCCACGCAGATGTACGACACCGCCTTCGGTAGATTCGAGATGGGCCGCGCCAGCGCGATTTCGGTCTACCTTCTGGTGATCGCCGGGGTCATCATCATGCCCTACATCTACCAGCTGGCAAAACGTGTCCAGGACAGCGAGGCGGAATAGATGAACACTGCAACCGCCAAGCGCACGGCTCTACCGTTTTCGATCCTGGTGGCGGCGGCGGCGATCTTTGCCGCCCCCCTGGTCGTTGCGTTCCTGACGTCGCTCAAATCGCCGTCCGAAATAACGCGAGTGATCGCGTTGCCGAACGAACTCTTCTTCCAGAATTACGCCATCGCCTACGAGCGGATGGGGCGAAGCTTCCTGAACTCGATTGCGATTACGGTGCCATCCGTGATCCTGTCGCTGCTGGTGGGGGCGATTTCCGGCTATCCGCTTGCCTACATGCGCGGAGCTGGCGGACGGGTGGTCTATCTTTTCCTGCTGACGGGCATGCTCGTTCCCTTCCAGATCGTCCAAATCCCTCTGTTTTTTCTGATCAGGGCGATTGGTCTTTACGACACTATTCCCGGCATGTGGCTGGTCCACACCGCCTACAGCGTTCCCTTCTGCACCTTCTTCATGCGGAATTTCTTCGCGTCGGTACCCAGGTCGATGTATGAGGCGGCACTCATCGACGGCTGCAGCCCGGCAGCCTACTTCTGGCGGCTTCTTCTTCCGGCGTCGGGATCAGGTCTCGCCGCTCTCGCGATCATCCAGAGTCGCGCCATCTGGAACGACCTTCTCTTTGCCATTACCTTGACAACGAGCGACGAGGCCAGACCTGTCACGGTGACGATAGCCGGTTTCGCCAGCAGCCTGCAGGTTGAATACGGTCCGCTGATGGCCGCCACGCTTATCTCGCTTCTGCCGGTGATGCTCGCCTACCTGCTCTTCCAAAAAGCCTTCGTGCGCGGTTTGCTCGGGGGAGCCGGGAAATAATCGGATCCAGATCCATCAGATCTGAAATAGTGATCACCAGTTTTAGTCTGACGCATGCTTGGTTGAGTCAACGACGTCTCCTTACGATGAGGTGGCGCCAGCTCGACGTCGTCGACAAGCGCGCGTCAACGCACTATTCCAAGCCCCGCTTCGAGCTGTTCGCCGAACAGCCGGCTGCCTATCGCGCGTCCGTCATCGGCAATACGCCGGTCAAGATCGCTGTCGAGGCCGCCATTCGCCAGGGCTGGGATTGCTTCATTGGGCGGGATGGCGATTTCGTCGGCATGCAGTCCTTTGGCGCATCCGGCCCGGCAAGGATCTGTTCCGGCATTTCGGCATAACCGCCGAAGCGATCGTCGCTGTCGCGCGGAGCAAACTGCCCCCTGCGAGATAAGGCCGAGGCAGGCCCGCAATGTCCCAGAACCATGCCTGCGGAGTGGTGCCAGGCGAACTGAGGATCGGAAAGATGGTTGGTGCAGATGGCGGATGATCCGTTTCCATCGCAAGCGCATCCGTGCATGAATGTCTCGACGGGCGCTCGGCGACATCAGTGGAAGTTCCATTACGGCAAACTGCGTCCTGCTACATGTTAAAGTGCTACATATTGTGACACAGACAGATCAAGACCTTTCCCAATCCAGCCCGATATCGAGGATCGGCGCACTGTGTGTGATCCAGCCAATCGAAATCAGGTCGACGCCGGTCGCGGCAATTGCAGGGGCCTTCTGCGCGGTCACGCGGCCCGATGCCTCGGTAATCGCCCGTCCGCCAACCATCGCCACGGCCTGGGTCAGCTGCTCGACCGACATGTTGTCCAACAAAACCGCGTCGGCTCCGGCCGCGAGTGCCAGTTCGAGCTGCTCAATCGTGTATGAATGGGATGGTTTGAGCGAGCTCGAGCGTTCGGCGCTATAACGGACTACGGCTCTGCAAATATATCCGCCGTGCTCCCGGGCTGATCGAGCCTCCAGATGCGGGCCATGCAGCGGCGCATCTCGTCAGCGGTGGCGCCGCCTCGAAATTCGGCAAGGCGTATGGCCTTGGCTTCCAGTTCCTGTTTCGCAAGCGTGTTGCCGGGGTCGCCCTTGGGCTCGTCGACGCGGGCATCGAGTTTGCGGCCGTCAACGGTCGTGATGCTCACCTTGCCGACCCATTGCCGGGGGTAAAGGGTGTCGACCTCGGCGTCGCGTTCCATCCGCACCTTGGCCCGGAAACGGGCGACGCGGGCGTCGGCAAGTGCGTGGCGTTCGAAAGCGTCGAGGTCGGCGACGCCATGGACGGCGATGAGCCCCAACACCGTACCCATGGAGAACTTCGCCTGATGGACGGTTTGCGGAATGACCACCGCGCCCAGGACATCGATGGCTCCCTGGTGGACATGGGTCACCACGTTAGTGATGTCGTCCGGACCGAGCCCTTCGCGGAGCATGAGAGACTGCAGCGCGTCAGCGGCCGGATGGGTGTGCCGGCAGGCGGCGTGCCATTTGAAGGACGTCTCCTCGGTTGTCCAACGGCTGCCGAGGCCGTCCGTCAGGCGGGCCGGATCGGCGTCGCTGGACATGCCTGCCGCCATGCCCTTTTTCCCTTCGAGGATCTGCGCGGCCCCCTTGAAGCCATCGCGCGCCAGATAGGCAGAAAACAGGCCGTTGGCGGCCGCTCGCGCCGTATGAAGCTGCTTGGAATCGGCGGCATCACGCAGGAATTCCCAGAGCCCCGCCGCCTGGGTGCCGGCGGAGCCGAGCGCATGGTTGAGGCCGGCTGCGTCCAGCCCGATCAACTTGCCGACCGCTGCGGCCGCGGCGACAGCGCCAGCCGTGCCGGTGGTGTGGAATATCTCGTAGTGCGAGCGTCCGAGGAACTCGCCAACACGAATACCCGTCTCGTAACCGGCTATGCAGGCCGTCAGGATGTCGCGGCCGGACTTGTTCTCGGCCTCGGCAACCGCCAGGACGGCCGGAAAGATCACTGCCGCCGGATGAAAGACCGAGCCGTTGTGAACGTCGTCCTGTTCCACGACATGGGAGGCCGCGGCGTTGACCATCGCCGCAAAATAGGGGCTGGTGCGCCGCCGCGTCGGGATGATGGTGCTTGGGCCGTCCGCCGGCCCCATCGCGCGCGCAAAGCCATCAATCATCTCGACCTGGTGCGCGCCCTTGCCGGCCAGCGCCGAGCCGATCCAGTCGATCATCAGTCCTTGCGCGAAATGAACGACGCGGGGCGGAATTTGTTCGAAGTCGAGTGCGGCAATGAAGGCGCAGAGCCTGGCGGTCGGCCAGTCGGCGGTGTCCGTGCTCATCTGTTGCTCCTCCTCTGCATGCCCTTTAGACCAAAGCGGCTCGGCGCAGCACCTGCCTTGCACGTTCGATCACCGGCCGATCCACCATCTCGCCGTTGACCTGGCTGGCTTCGCCGGATGAGGCTGCGCCAATGATGTCGCGTGCCCATGTGATTTCATTTTCGCTCGGGCGAAAGCCATTGCGAATCGGCTCGATCTGCCTCGGGTGAACAGCCATCTTGCCGCCGAAACCCATCTTCATGGCATGGCGTGCGTCATCTTCGGTGATTTCGGGACTGCTCAGGTCGGTCGTCACGCCGTCGATCGGCGCGGCCCGGCCAGCCGCGCGCGAACGCCAGACGATTTCGTTGCGCGCCGCAAGCAGGATCAGCCGATCATGCGCGCAACCGAGATCGAGCGAGAAGTCGACCGAGCCGAAGGCAACGGCAACGACGCCGGGCGTGGCCAATATGTCCGGCAGGTTGGCGAGGCCTACGGCGCTCTCGACCAGCGCGATGACGGAAACGCTGCGTGCCATGTGCCTAGTCGTATCAGCAATGTCTTCCGGGCGTTCGGCCTTGGGCAGCATGACGGAGGCGCCGTCGAGGCGCCGCACGGCGTCGATGTCCGCTTCATGCCAAGGTGTACCGGCGGCGTTGATGCGGACCACGACCGCGGATTTCAGCGCGGCTGCATTGGCGACAATTGCTTCGCGAGCGCGGTCCTTGTCGCCAGGGGCGACGGCATCCTCGAGGTCGAGAATAACCGCGTCCGCGCCGCTGCTGTCGGCCTTGGCAAACCGCTCCGGCCGCGAGCCGGGTACGAAAAGCGGCACGACAGGCGTGACGAAGCTCACCATTGCGCCGTGGCCTTGACCGTCACATGGCCGTCGGCAGACCGTACCTCGAGAGCCATGCCGTCCTTGCCTGGGGATGTTGCACTCAGAAGCAGGCGCTGTGGGCCGCTCGCCGGACGCACGCCGCGGAACGAGAAGCGGCGCGGCGCGGCGCCTGCAATAGCGGTGGCGAAGTTCATGAGCAGTGTCGCCTGCAGCGGACCATGGATGACGAGCCCGGGATAATGCTCGACCGTCGTGGCGTAGGGCGCGTCATAGTGGATGCGGTGCCCGTTGAAGGTCAGCGCCGAATACCGAAAAAGCAGCACCGGATCGACGTCGACCGAAAGCTCATGCGGTGCGGTCGGGTTTGGATTTGCTGGCGGGGCAGAGGGCGCAGGAGTGGCTTCGACACCGCGATAGACGATGGTCTGGTCCTCCTCGATCACCGGGCCGGCGTCGTTGGCGATGTCGTGCCGGACCGTGACGAAGGTGAGCGGGCCGGTGCGGCCCTGCTTCTCCTCGATGGCGGTCAATGTCGAGCGGCGGCGGATGCGATCGCCGGAGCGGATCGGAGCCATGAAACGCACATCGCTGGCCGCCCACATGCGGCGTGGAAGCGGCACCGGCGGCAGGAAGCTGCCTTTGGCCGGGTGCCCGTCAGGTCCGAGTTCGCGCCTATCGGCAATATCGGGCGTCAGGCACCAGTGCAGTCCCGGCGTGGCCGCGCCCTCCGCAGTTTGCGCTGCGTAGTCGCCAAGCGTGGCGCCAAAGCTGGCCAGCAGGCGCGGGATCACAACATCCTCGACCTCGTATGTGCGTCCAACCCATTCCTGCAGCGTGGTTGTGTCCAGGCTCATGAGTTTCCTCGTCAAGCGGCGAATTCGGACCGGATCCGGTCTGTGTCGGCGCCAAGGGCGGGAACGCTGGGGACCGTTGCGAATCCCTCCGACCGCCCTGCCGGCATCGGCACGGCGATGCGCCTGCCGTCCGGCAGCGCCACCTCTGTCCGGCGCAACGCCTTGTGGTGCGGCAGGTCGCGCATTGCGCTCACACGGCCCCAGGCGATCTGCGCCTCGTTGAGACGGTTTATGGCCTCTTCGCAGTCGATTGCCGCGAAGATCGGTTCGATCTCGGCGTCGAGCGCCGTGCGGTTGGCCACCCGCCAGGCATTGGTGGCGAAGCGTTCGTCGGCGAACAGATCCTGTCTTTGCAGCACGACGCTGCAGAAGCGCTTCCATTCATTGTTCTGCTGGATGGACACGACCACGCTGCCGTCCCGACAGGCATAGGGTCGATAGGGGTAGATCGAAGCGTGCGCCAGGCCATATCTCTGGGTCTCGCGGCCCGCATATTCGTAATGCAGCAGCGGCACGGCCATCCAGTCGGCCATGGCGTCGAACATGGCAATTTCGACAATGCGACCGCGCCCGGTCTTCTCGCGCGCCAGCAAGGCTTCGAGGATCGCTGCATGGGCATTCATGCCGGTGGCGATGTCAGCGGCGGAAACCCCGACCTTGCTCGGCGTGTCCGGCGTGCCGGTGACGGCACAGATGCCGCTTTCGGCCTGCACCAGCATGTCGTAGGCGCGCATGGCCGCGTAGGGCGTGTCCTGCCCGTAGCCGACGATGTTGATGGCAATCAGCCGAGGGAATTTTTCCGCAATCACATCGGCGGAGAGGCCGAGCCTGTCGATGGCGCCCGGCGCGAGATTCTGCACCAGGACATCCGCGCGCGCCACCATCCGGTGCAGCAGAGCCAGGTCGTGCTCGGTCTTCAGGTCGAGAACCGCGCTTTCCTTGCCGCGGTTGAGCCAGACGAAGTAAGCCGACATGCCTTCAACAGCGGAATCGTAGTGACGCGCGGTTTCGCCTTCCGGGCGCTCGATCTTCACGACGCGTGCGCCGGCATCGGCGAGGCGGACCGTGCAGAGCGGAGCGGCGACGGCCTGCTCGATGGAAACGACAAACAGGCCCTCCAGCGGGCGGGCGTCGTCAGACATTGCGCTGCACCCCGGAGCGGGCGAGCACACCAGGCTTCAGCCGCTCGTTCTTGCCGTAATCCTCGGCGGCGTGGAAGAACAGATGCGGCGTGCCGTCAATGTCCTCGAGCCGCTTGCGGTAGGCTTCCAGATAGGCCTTGCGGCCATCGTCGCCGACACGGCCCGGCATATAGGCGACGAAGGGCGGCAGCACGTCGAAACCGGAATAGCGCAGCAGACCATTGTGGATCGGCCACAGCACCGTGAGGATGTCGCCATCGATGCCGTCGGGCGCGTAGGTGTCGGCCGATGTGCCCGTGGTGGCGGCCACCATGGCGAGCTTTCCCCTGAACATGCCGGTGTCGTATTTGCGGCCCGGCAGATAGGCGAAACCGCGCGCGAAGACACGATCGGCCCAGCCCTTGAGCATTGCGGGCATTCCGAACCACCAGACCGGGAACTGGAACAGCACGAAGTCCGCCCGCTTCAGTTTCTCGATCTCGGCGCTGATGTCGGCCGACAGTGCGTCGGCCTCGTAGGCTACGGTCTGCTCGCGCGGCAGGCTGAAGAAGTCCGCATCGTTGCGCTCGCCTGATATGTCGCCCGGCCCTGCGACAGGATTGAAGCCCTTCGCATAGAGGTCGCTGACGACCACATCGTGGCCTGCGCGGGTCAAGGTTTCCACAGCCAGATCCTTCATGGCGCCGTTGAAGGATTTTGCTTCCGGGTGTGCATAGACAATGAGGACGTTCACGGACGACTCCTAGTAGGAACGCGGTAGTCCAAGCACGTGCTCGGAAAGGTATGACAGGATGAGGTTGGTCGAGATCGGCGCGACCTGATAGAGACGCGTCTCGCGGAACTTGCGCTCCACATCGTACTCTTCCGCGAAACCGAACCCGCCATGCGTCTGGATGCAGACATTGGCGGCCTCGTTCGAAGCGTCGGCTGCCAGCATCTTGGCCATGTTGGCTTCAGCGCCGGGGTTCTTGCTGGCCTCGTAGAGGTTCAGCGCCTCGCGCACCATCAACTCGGCCGCGCGCATGTTGGCGTAGGCTCTTGCGATCGGAAACTGGATGCCCTGGTTCTGGCCGATCGCCCGGCCAAACACATGCCTTTCCTTGGCGTAGGTGCCTGCCTTTTCGATGAACCATTTCGCATCGCCGACGCATTCGGCTGCAATCAGGATGCGCTCGGCATTCATGCCCGAGAGGATGTAGCGGAATCCCTTTCCCTCTTCGCCGATCAGGTTTTCGGCCGGCACGCGCAGATCGTCGAAGAAGACTTCGGTGGTGGCATGGTTCATCATGGTGCGGATCGGCCGGATGGTGAGGCCGTTGCCAACGGCTTCGCGCATGTCGACGATGAGGACGGAGAGGCCGTCGGTCTTCTTCATGCCGTCCTTGAGCGGCGTGGTCCGCGCCAGCAGCAGCATCAGATCCGAATGCTCGGCGCGGCTGGTCCAGATCTTCTGGCCCTTGACCACGAAATGATCGCCATCAAGGCGAGCCGTGGTCTTGAGCGCGCCGGTATCCGTGCCGCTGGTCGGTTCCGTGACGCCGAAGGCCTGCAGGCGCAATTCTCCTGCGGCGATCTTCGGCAGGTATCGCTGCTTCTGGGCTTCCGAGCCGTGGCGAACAAGCGTGCCCATCGTGTACATTTGGGCATGGCAGGCGCCGCCATTGCAGCCGGCGCGCTGGATCTCCTCCAGCACGGCAGCGGCGGCCGAAAGCGGCAGGCCCGCGCCACCATACGCCTCGGGGATCAGGATCGAGAGCCAGCCGGCCTGCGTCAACGCTGCGACGAATTCACCGGGGTAGGTCATGTCCCTGTCGAGTGCGCGCCAGTATTCTCCGGGAAAGCGCGCGCACAGCCTGGCGACGGCATCGCGAATGTCCTGATAGGATTCCATGGGGTTTGTCCGGCTTTTCGTCTTGCTGCGGCCTCACTATCGCGCCTCCATGTCCTGTCAGCAATGCAAGGCAGACGTGAGCAGATATAGCAGAATTCGAATGCTTATGGCGGGGGGCCGAGAAGCTGGCCAACCCAGACGGCCCGCCCGACAAGATCCTTGACGACGTCCTCTATCGCTTGTCCGGCAAACCGCGCCAGCCGCGAGGCAGGCCGGTCCGCCGGGTACGCAAGGATCAGGCGGCGCACAGGCACCGGGTCGATCAACGGCGCGGCGGTGAGCAGCCCGGCGGTCACGTCGGCATGGATGGGAGCGAGCGGCAGGATCGTCCAGCCATGTCCGTTGCGCACCAGGTCCTTCAGCGCCGAGTACGAATCCGCTTCGATGCCGACATCGAGCGTGATGCCGGCATCCGTGGCGCAGCGTTCGACGATGATGCGCAGCCCGTGCTTGATGCTGGGCAGCAGTAGGCGCTTGCCGGCGAGCGAGGCGAACGATACGGCGCGCACGGTTGAAAATCCCGCGTCCGGCGGTCCGATCAGGAAGAGGTTTTCCAGGAGCAGCGGGCGCGAGCGCAGTGAACGTGCCATGCGTGGGTCGTAGAGCACCGCGACGTCCACCTCGCCGCGGTGCATCCAGTCCAGCAAATAGCCGGTGTAGGCGCTGACAAGTCTGAGTTTGGCCTTGGGGTGGGCCTTGCCGAAGGCGGCCGCCAGCGGCAGCGAGATAATGTCGGCCACGGTGGGTGGCAGGCCGATGGCCACTTCGCCGGTCAGCGGCGCATCGGCGGGCGTGGCCGTGGCGCGGATCTCGTCGATCTCGGCCATCACGCGCATGGCGTGCGTCAGCACCTCCTTGCCCTGCTCGGACAGCACCATGCCGCGTCCGTGGCGCAGGAAAAGGGCAAAGCCCAATTCCTCCTCCAGCATGCGCACCTGCCGGCTGAGCGCCGGCTGCGCGATGTGCAGCCGGTCGGCAGCCTTGCTGAGGCTGCCGAGTTCAGCGACGTGGATCAGGGTGCGTAGCTGCGACAATTCCATGAGCTATTGAATATCATTATATCTGGTCACAAGAAAGAGACGAAGATTAGATCGGACGGCCGAGGTAACCTGGTTCCAATCC